>JAYVGH010000078.1:0-82551 GCA_043772435.1 Bacteroidota bacterium | reverse complement strand
GTTAAAATTATTTATGGTGTAAGTGGCAATTACCCTATCGTTTTGGTTAATGCCATTGCCTATGCTTTTATTGGCTACAAAATAATTTTTACCGTTGTTTAATTTTATACATTCATACTCTTCGGTAAAGGCTGGGTATTCTTTACTATCAAACCCAAAATTTTGGTTAGGGGCTTTTGCAAATTGTACCATTAATGTACTTGTTGCGGCTAAGTTATCTGTACTTATATTTAAATAGCTTGTAGGGCCGGTAACAGTTGGCGGCGGGCCTGCATTTACTACATATTGGTTGCCCTCCCCATCGCGTATTACTAATGGTAGTTTAGTGGTGTCAATTGGTGTGCAAACAGGTGTTGGATTTTGTTCTGTAATATAACAGTATTGTCCGTTATTTATGTATACACTGTCTAATGTTCCATCAACATAGGTGGCAATTTCTTCCGCATCTTCAATATCAAATTGCTGCATCCAGTTTTTCATGCCTTTGGTTATAGCATGTATAATACCTTGCTGCTGACGTTGGTTAGCATCAATAAACACATTGGTAAAGGTTACAGGTATTGGCAACACCCCAAACATCATGGCATAGCCATTGCCTGTATAATAACCTGCACCCATAGTGCCGGGGTTAATAAATTTAATTTTTACATCAAATTGTCCGCTTTTTACCGTCATGCCAGTAATTGCTTTGTTATATGGCAATGGCGTAGCATTATTGCTGTATATTGGTGCTGCTTGGTTGCAATTATAACTTGGTGGAGCAGGTGTTGTAAACTCTGCTATGTTACCATAATCGCTATTAAAATTAGTGCCAAAACCTTTTACTCGGCACTGGTATGTTTTGTTAGGTTCTAAATTATCAATTACTTGGCTGTTAGCAATTGTTGTGTATGGAAACCAGTTTGCCGTGTTTTTTTTACGCACCTCTAATTGATAAGTAGTGTAACTATTTTGCAAGGCCCAAAAGGCTCTGCCATTGGTGTAATCTAAAGCCTCGGCTTGTAAATTAATTGTTGGTGGTACTGGCGTAGTAAAATTGGCTAGGTTACTAAAATTGCCATTAATGGCATTTCCAAAACCTTTTACACGGCACTCATATGTTTTGCCCGGTGCTAAATTAGTTAATGCTTGGTTATTAATGGTGGTAGTATAGCTTATCCAATCTTGTGTATTAACTTCTCGCACATCTAATTGGTAACTATTGTAAAAGTTTTGTAATGTCCAAGTGGCTAATCCGCTAACGTAATCTACTGCTTGTGCTTGTAAATTTAAGTTTACAGCATCGCCCAACGTATTGGCAATACTGCCATAATAAAATGTACATACTTGGCTGTAACCGTTATTAATAAACCAATCTTTGCCACTTCCATCTATTACTTTTACACGCCAAGCATACTTGGTATACAGTAATAATGGCGTTTCGGTAATACCATAGTTTAAACTATTAAATGTAGTTACTTGATTAAAAACGGGTTGTGTATTTTGTACCAACTGGTTGGGATTAACAGTGCTATCTGGGCGCATTTCCCACAACTCAAATAAATAACTGGTGTTAAATGAACTGTTGGGGCTACCTAAGTTTACGGGTGTCCAGTTAAAGAAAATATTTTGTGGTTGCAATGGGGTTACTACTGCATTGCACAATGGTAAATTAAGTAGCGGGGGGTTGCTTAATATAAACCAGCCCTGTGCGCAAGCCTCGTTACTTACTTGCACAGGCGTTCCACTATAATAATCATACGCCGTAATACAAATGCTGTAATAGCCCTCGGGCAAGGCCATGCGCTGCTCGTACTGGCTTTGGTTAATGCCTATAAAATCTAAATTATTACTAGTTAGGTAAGGGGCTAAATCTGCGCCACTTAATAAAATGGGTTGTCCCGGCTGCAAGCTGATGGGTGGTGGGTTATAAATAGCTTTTGTTACAAGCGAAAAACCATTGCCTTTAATTTCAAATTTTAATTTTAAGTTATATTGTGGTGTTGTAAAATCGTTAAACTGTAAAAATACTTTTAGGTTTTGGGCGTTAGGGTCGGCGTAATCGGGTAAATAGCCACTGTATGGTGGAACGAGCTGGGTGTTGATTTGTACAGGATAGGTTTGGGCTATTGAAATGTTGAATGTTAAATTATAAATGATAAACGGTAAAAGCAAAAACGATTTATAATTTTTTAATTTACAATTTACAATTGATTTTTTGTTAAATAAAAAAGAAATGAAAAAATTAAAGAATGAAACTAAATACCAAATAGCAATTTTTACCATACTAAACATTATTAGTAGGTTTTTGATTTTATATGGATTATTAGGTTTCATTCTTTTAAAAAACTAAAACTTATTTATTGTAATCAATAACACCATTATTTATAGTATAACTTTTACTGCTAATAACGCCTGTAGTAAAATTAAACGTTGCTTTTAATTTTGTAAATGTACCGTTAGCAGGGCTTGTAGTGTCGATTTGAGTAATATTAATACTGCCTACGGTGGATGTGTAAAACACACCGCTCGAATCTCTATAATATGCTTGCACAATACCAACATTAGAGAAGGTATAATTTCCAATAGAAATAGGCCGAGGTAAATTAAAAGAAATGAGCGTATTAGGATTTGGAGAGAAATTTGTTTGCCCGCCAAACGTGTAATTTGTATTTGTAGATGCAAATGAATAGGCAGTACTATTTGCCTGCCAGTTTAGGTTGTTAACTGTAGAAGTCATGGTTCTAACAACAACAGGTGCACCTGTTGTAGTGCCTGTAGTAGAAGTAGTTGTTGTTACGCTTGTTTCTTCTTTCTTTTTACAAGCAGTAAACACTAATGTTGCTGCTAAAATTAATTGTGCGGTTTTTTTGATTTTATTTTTCATGTTTTTGTTTATTTACTTGTTTATTTTCTTACACCCTTCAACTTCGCTCAGGGTGACGTTTTTTGCTTTTTTTGGCAGGCTGAGCGTAGTCGAAGCCTGTTGTTTTACTTGTTTGTTTTTACACCCTTCGACTTCGCTCAGGGTGACGTTTTTGTTTTTTGTCACTCTTCGACTTCGCTCAGAGTGACATTTTTTCTTGCACCCTTCGACTACGCTCAGGGTGACGTTTTTTTACTGTTTTTTATAATTTTTATGACTAGTTTCATTTTTGCATTCTGCTAAGTAAGGTAATAATTCAAATTCGCCTCTCATTAATGCTTCTTTCTTTTTTCTATTCCAACCTTTAATTTTCTTCTCCCAATTTATAGCTTCCGTATTTGAGTTAAATTTATTTTGCCAAATTAATTTAATTGGTCTTCTAAAATACGTGTAAGCATTTGCATCGTTTCCATTGTTATGTTCTTCAATCGTTCTTTCAACATTATTAGTTACACCTGTGTAGTATGTATCATCTAAACATAGAGCAATATAAACGAATAGTCCAGTCATATTTTTATTTTTCTTACACTCTTCGACTTAGCTCAGAGTGACGTTTTTTATTTTTTGTCAGGCTGAGCGTAGTCGAAGCCTGTTGTTTTACTTGTTTGTTTTTACACCCTTCGACTTCGCTCAGGGTGACGTTCTTCATTTTTAAAAATTATAATTAACTCCAACATTACCTGTAAACTCATTAAATACGTTATTGGTATTTTGAGCTTTTAATTTTTGTGTATAATTAGCACTTGCTGTAAAACCAAGTTTACCAACTTTAGGATTTTTTAATTTAGGGTTGTAATTAGCGCTTAGCCTAGCATTCAACACATTGTTGTTATTAGTTCCATTTAAATACACTTTATTAAAGGTTATACCTGTATTTATTTTTATTAAATTTTTTACTATACTTTTACCAGCCATTATGCCTGGCCCAATAAATAAGGTATAAAATGTACCTTGCTCGCTGTAATTGGTATTAAAATTATAACCTATACTAATTTTGCTTTTTACTAGTTGCATATTGTGGCTACAATTGGCATTTACTACTTTTGAAGGTGTACTTATATTTTGATTAATGCCAAAGGCAGTAGCATCGCTTATAGCGCCTTGTTTTTGCCCCGTTACCATATAACTTGTATTTAATGATAAGGCGTGTTTTAAATTGGCATTACCAAAATTGTGCGATACGCTGGCATTACCGCTTTGCGTTAATTGATAAAAGTTTAAAGTATCTAAATTATTTCTATAAAAAGGATTGTCTTGTGGGCGTTGTTTAGTAAACGAACTAAAATTGCTATAATTTAAATTAAATGTCCATTTTTGGCTAGGCATATAGGCTACGTTTATTGAGCCTACCCAACGCTTGGTAGTGTTTAATTTATTACCATTTAAATTATTTTTTTGTAAACCTGTATTAGCACTTAAACTTAATTTTCCTTTTAATAAAGTAGCGCTTGGTGCAAAAGTAAAATTTTCTAAATCATTATTAAAATAGTAGCTGCCAAGCGTTTTATATTCAGGTTCTACCCTCTCATAATTAAACCTAAGGTTTACTACTTTTATTCTATACCCAATACTAGCTTTGTATGCTTGGAAAAATTGTGATGTTGGATTGGTACTGAAAATATAGGGTAATCTGTTTTTTGGCGCACTTTCAATGTCAATATTAGATTGTACATTACGAGTAATACCACTTAGTGCATACTCCGCTTTTAAAATTAATTTTTTAAATAAAGTTGTTTTACCAGTTACGCTAACTACGGTATTGCGCATAGGCGTAATGCTTGTGGTTACCGGAATAAATGCTAAAGATGTTGGGTCATCCTGTGCGGCAAAATAAATTAGTTTAACCTCACTACCTTTAAATGTGTACCCTGCGTAACCGCCCCAACCCATTCGTTTGTAGGCCATGTTTGCATCGCTGTTATTATCAGTATCGTAAGGTGTTGCTTTTTTAAAACGACCATATAACGCAGCGAACTTAAAATTTTTAGGGGTAAGTTCTACGCCCCCTCCTGCAAATATATGTCCGCTTTGAGTGTATGGCGAAAAATTCATAGAAGTAATACCGGCATAGCCTTTTATCCATTTATAAGTAGGATTAAAACTTTGTATGTTGTAAGGTTGGCTGTAAGATATTTGATTGTTGCTATAATTAAATGTGTATGGTAAACTTATTCCTAAAAAATTGGCGGTTATATTTCCATTTAAAAAATAAGTAAATGGCTGACGGCGATTAGGTATGCCATTAGCATTGTAAAATACTGAAGATAAGTTTAGCCCACCGCCAACGGTAACCATATCTTTTTTTCCAATTTTTTCTAAATCTTGTGCAAAACTTTGTAACACAAAACTTAAAATGAAGAATGTAATTATGTATTTCCTCTTACTCACTTCTACTTACTTATTATAAATGATATGGATTTAACATCGTACTCGCCGATAATTCTTAACATATAGGTTCCATTAACCAACTGTGTTAAATTAATAGGAAGTGAAAGCAAGCTAATGTCATAAAAATTTTGCTGAAACTGTTGCGCAGCATTAGAGGATAATACTTGAACACTTGCGTTTTGTTTTTTATAAAATTCTACATCAACCGTAAATTGCCCATCGTTTGGGTTAGGATATAAGATAACCGATTTTATACCATTTGCATTGTAATTGGTTGCATCTAAAGAATCTACCTTGCCAAACCTAATTAATTTGGTAGTGTTAATAATGCAAGTACCATAAAAAGCTTTCATGGTAACACTAAAGCTACCAGTATCACTCACAACAATTACAGGGCTAAACATAGTACCACCAATTTTTGTAACATTAATAGGTAATAGCCATTGCACACTATCAGGTTTTGGCACACTAATATCAACTAATACAATTGTATCGCTTTTACTATTTAAAGTGCTTGCTATAAATTTTGGTACAGGCAAATTAGAAAAAGCATTAAGCGTAACTGTATTTGTTTTAGTACAACCTAACCCGTCTTTAACAACGGTGTTATAAGTGCCAAAAGCTACGTTTGTAAAAGAATTAGTTGAACTGTACGTTAAACCATTATTAATAGAATATTGAAACGGTGCAATGCCACTGTTAGCAAAAACAACAATACTACCTACCGTTGGATTACTGCAACTTTTATAGGCAACAACCGAATCGTTGGTTAATGGAGCAACATTAACAATTACAGTATCAATACCATTACAGCCACTTCCTGTTGCATTAACAACATAAGTAGTTGTATTGCTTACATTAATATTATTGGTTTGATTGTTTGAACCATTGCTCCAACTATAACTAATGCCCGTAACTGTGCCTATTGCCGCACTTGTAATATTTATATTGCTGTTTTTACATACAAGTGTATCGTTACTGCTTTTTAAAAGTAAATTATTGCTATAAACTACATTTGCAGTTTTTGTACCAACACAACCACTCAAGGTATTTGTAGAAGTTACAGTATAATTGCCTACAGAGTTTACAATTTGTGGGTTACTTTGATTTGTAAAACTAGGGCCTGCCCAAAGTGTAAGATTATTGCTTTGTGTGCCAACAGCATTTAATGTTGCGTTGTAAACACTACAGTTTAGCAGAAGTGTATTTGCACTTAAACTGTAATTGATAGGCGCATTGTTTTGTGCAACTAACACAAATAAAGAAGAGTCGGCACAACCATTAACTGTATTTGTAATAATTAGTTTTAGGTTTGTTTGAGCCGTTAAATTAATAGGATTTGTAGTTAAAGTATTTGTTATCGTATTTCGCCAAGCAACCGCTACAGCGCTTGTATCAGAACCACCAACTAGATTTACTGTTGGTTGATAGCAAGTAACAGTATCAATTGGGGTAACAGGGCCAAGATAAGTATGTGAAGTGATTTTTGAGTTAGGATAGTTTTGAAAATTTGAAAGCGTAATTAAACTGCTATCAGTACATCCTGTAATTGTATTTGTAACAATGGAATAATAGTTGCCCGCAGTTTTTGCATAATACGGTTGATTGGTATAAGTACTGCTGACTGATTTACGCCATTTTAATACTGTATTGGTGTTTGAAGAGGTGCTTTGTAATAAAGTAGAATCGGGCACACAGTATAGTTTTTGAGGAGTAATTGCAGGAGTAAACAATGGTTTTGGAATTATATTTATTGTTATTGCCTTACTTGTTTTTAAACAACCTGTTTCAGCAATTACAGTATAGGTGGTGGTGATACTTGGGTTGGCTATTACGCTTCCGCCGTTAACCGTGTTTAATCCGATTGGAGGTGACCATGTATAGGTATTAGCGCCCATTTCAGTAAGGGTCATTGATAAGCCACTACATAAAGTGTTTGTTACGGGCGAAAGCGTTGCAAATTGAGTGTATTTGCTAATAAATGGTTCGGATACTGCAGTTGGCGTTAAACTAAATACGCCTGCACCCGGGTCAAAATCAGTAGTACTTTGATAGAAACCAGTAATTAAAATATCATTATTGGCATCGACGCAAACGGATAAGCCCAATTCATTATTAATGCCACCCATGCCACTAGTGCATAAAAAATTACCCGAATTATCTAGTTTGCAAATGTAAATGTCATCCATGCCAACCGAAGTTAAATTGTAAGTTCCGGCATTTGGGTCAAAATCACAGGTGCCTTGAAAATTCCCCGTAATACAGAGATTGTTATTCGCATCTAAAGTTAAGCAACGTCCAATTTCAATTGCAGTACCACCAAAATTTTTAGCCCATAAAAAATTACCACTTGGGTCTAATTTTGTTGCGTAAACATCATTGCTTCCAATATTATTTAAAATGTAAATCCCGTCAAAACTGGCAGTACCAGCAAAGTAACCAGTCACATAAATATTTCCGAGAGCATCTGACACTACAGTTCTGCACTCTATATTTCCTGCACTTGAAGTAATTGATTTAGCTAATATAAAATTACCACTTGCATCTAGTTTTAATATAAAGCCTGCATAAATTGAAATAGCTGATAAATTATATACACCAACCCCGGGATTAAAATCTACCGTACTGCAAAAATAGCCACTAACTAATACGTTTCCTGATACATCAACTGTAATCGAACTTCCACTATCATCGCAAGCTCCACCTACACTACTCGCCCATATAAAACTACCTGATGAGTTTAATTTTACGATAAATACTTCTTTTTGTCCATTTGAGTTTAAATTAAAAACTGATGCTCCGGGGTCAAAATCTATCGTCCCATAATAACCACCAGTTATATATACATTACCTACAGCATCAGATGTAAGTGAACTTGCAGATACATTATTCGCGCCGCTGGTTATCATCTTTGCCCAAATAAAATTACCGTTGGCATCGAGTTTTAATATAAACATGGCACCGGCAGCGCCAGCAGTTAAATTAAATACACCAACACCCGGGTCAAAATCTGCTGTTCCATTAAAACCACCAGTAATATAAAAATTACCACTTGCATCTAATCTTACAGATGCACTTCCAACGGAATTAGTACCACCTATTGTTTTTACCCAAACTAAATTTCCGTTAGTGTTTAACTTGGTAAAATAAAAATCTCCGCTACCGGAAGCGGTTATAGTGTAGATACCGACACCCGGGTCAAAATCCATTGTGCCCGAAAAATTACCTATGGTGAACGCATTACCTATTGGATCACTAGTAACTGAAACACCAATACCGCTGCCGCTAAATGCATTAGCCCAAGCAAGCGTTTGTTGTGCCTTCATAAAAAAAGCAACAAACATTAAATAAATTAATACTACTTTTTTCATTAATAAATAACTTTAATAGGTTTATTAAAAATACTTTCTGCGCCATTTTTTAAAACAGCTTTTATTTTATAAGAGTAAACATTTCCTATGCTTAGTTCTTTGTCTGTAAACGTTGTTTCCTTTCCTTCAACTGTGCCGACAATAATGTATGATTCCGATTCACTTGCTCTATAAAGAACATATTTTTCAACATCTTTATCATAAATATTCCAGTTTAAATAAATTTTTCTTTTTTCTAAATCTACTTTTGCAGTTAAATCTTTCATTTTTGGCCTAAACCCTGTTTCAAAAATGACGTGACGGGGTAAAGACATTGCTTTATTTTCCTCTTCGTCAAATGCCGTTAAAGTATAGGTATAACTTTCTCCTAAAATTGCTGAGGTATCAACAAAAAATTTTGTGATACTATCTTTTGCTAAAAACTGCAAAATTGTTTTTTGAGATTTATCTTTAACGTTGCTTCTTATTAAGGTATGTAACTCTACATCCTCGCTTTTACTCGGATTAAAAAATAGTTTTATGCCTTGTTGTAATAATTTTACATCAGTAATTATTGGCTTAACAGGTGCTATTGTATCAGGCCTTCTTAATTTAAAAGGAGTTGCCTTTTGTGAACTGTTGTATTTTTTATCTGTTGCTGTGATTGAATAATATAAATGATGGGCTAAGTTGTTTAGAGGTAGTTTTTCAGTAAATACTGTGTCGGTAATAAATTTTTCAGTGGTGGACACAAACTCTTCATGCAATTCATTTGCTTTAAAAATTCTGTAGCCTGCTAAATCTTGCTCAGAATTCTTATTCCAAGTAACAGTCACATTTCCCTTTTTATCTACAGTGGCTTTTAAATTTTTTGGGGCAACAGGTGGTGTTGTATCATTTAAATAAATCATTCTACTGAACGATTGCAACGTGTCATCGTATTGAGTTATAGCAATTACTTTATAAAAATTGTTAGCTAAGGGTGCTTTATCCAAGTACTGTAGTTCTGATTTGCTCTGATGAATAGTTGTATAAGGCCCTGCATCTTTAATCGCACGTGCTAAGATGAAATTTTTAATTAATGGTGTCTCTTTATCATCTAACATTTTCCACTTAATAAAAACCATTTTATTTAAAATTGTTTTTATAGTGTCTATGTTGGGGTAAGATTTAATGACCTCATAATTATTTAATTCTATTACATTAGATGGCTTAGAATCCTCTCCAAAAATATTTACTCCTTTAATGCGGTAAAAGTATTTAGGACTTTTGGAAGATACAGAATCTTCAATTACCAACTTGTTTTTCTCCTTCATTTGATTGTAATCCAAATAAACATAAGGCGTAGTGGTTGTTTTTTTGAAGTTTATATTGTCGGTTGATTTTTCAATATAATATGCTGAATAAAATTCTTTATAACCACTCACATCTAATTTACAAGTAACAACACTTTTTTTAAGCTTGGCGGTAAAATTATTTATTTCGGGTTGCTGAGTTAAAACTTTTGAATCTATTTTTATTTCAAATAATGATTTAACGCCCTGTTTATTTCCAATACTAAAACTATAGGTGTAAACAGATTGATTGTCTATTAACGAATCTTTAAACAACAACCCGCTAGCTATTGCAGCATCTGAAGAATAATCGCAATTCAGTAATACTAAATTAAAGAGTTGTTGTTTTGCATCGGGTGCTTGATTGGTTGATTTATTGTTTTTTTGTTCTTTACTAGGGTACATATATTGATACAAAAATGCCGCTTGGCTATTATTTTTTCTGATGTAACTCATCCAGTCAGCGGTATCTGCAATACCAAAAGGTTTTAAGTAGAAAGGTTTACCCTGTGCTAATTTGGTATTTCCATCTAATTTAAATTTTTGAATTTCTATAATTAATTCTTTATTTAAGTCTTTATAATCTTCGAAGGCTTTTAAACTAGTTGGCGACAAACGAATGGCAATTACACTTTTCTTTACAAATTCAGCGTGCAAGAACATATCATCTTTTGTTTGAGCTTTCAAAAGTGAAATACACAACGACAACCATAAAAAAAATATTTTCAACAAAAATTTATTCACTAATAAGGTGTATTACAATTTGTACCGTATTTATAATTGAATGCAACATTTCCATTTAATCTTCCACCAAAATAACTGTAACCAGCGTTTAAATTACCAGCAAAATAGAGTGGCTTAGGTAGCTTGACAGTTAGGTTAGCAGTGATTGTAGGAGCCTGAAAAATATTGAAATTAAAACCTGAGTTAACAATACATGGTACATTAACAGTAATACAACAGCAATGTCCTGAACCACAAGGATGGGTTTGATAAGAAGTTGGACAGTCACTAGGAAACCTAAAATGTCCCGAAATATTTATACCCCCGCTCAAATTTAAATAGGCATTAGCCTGTAAATATTTACCATTAATCCCAAAAGGCTGGCCATCATTACTACATGTAGCATTAGGGCCATAGTCTCTTATCATGCCATCAACACCCATTTGAAAATTAAAACTTGGTGTAACTGTAAAAAAATCCCAACCAAAAGAGTTGTTACCTAAATTTGCGCTTACCCATGCACCCATACACATTGCATTACCATTTGAAAGCTGTGCTGGCTCGCGATTGCCTGATGGAACGTTTGCAAACGATACATTTTCAAGTTGGTTTCCGGTCATAAAATATCCATTAACGTTTGCCAAGAAAAACATACTAGCGGTAAATGGTTGAGATGGTCTGCCAAAACAAATATGCCAGTTACTTGGGTCGGAGTGTATTTTTAATAATCCATTGCCAGTAATTAAACCCATATAAGTTGCCGATATTCCAAACAAACCATCAAATGTTTTTGTTGGAAAATCATAATTCAACTCCATATTTCCAGTAATAGGGATACCAGCTGCCATTGCTTGAACATTGCCTTTTAAATTAATTACATTGATACTACCACTCACATTAAATGCTATTTGAAGTACAGCGCTAGCTTTAACATTTCCGCCAATAAGTGTATTTACTCCAAGCTTCACTCCTAGACCAACTGTGTCGCTTGGTATGTAACTCATTGGGCTACTCATACTCGCATTATTGGCGTAACTATTAGACATATTTACAAAATCGCTTTCAGATGTTTTATTTGGTTTTACATGATATGATACTCCGCCTATAATACTTGTGATAACAACTGGTGTACTTGGAATAGGTATTGGACCTGGAACTATCACATCTATAAAGAAAAATTTATATGTTGATTTTTTACCAAACCCAACAGAAATGCCTGGTGCACTTAACACATCGGTAATATTTACCACGATATTACCAAAAAAGCCATCGCCATAAACAGGATGGTTGTCGTTAAAAGTTAGACCACCATGCAAAGCAATTGGTCCTGCTGAAAAATTTATGTTTACACCAGAAATATTACAACTTTCTAACGTTAAGCGCCCAATATTAGCAAACATAGGATTAGTAGTAGGTTCCATTTTACCAACAACATTAATTTGTGTTGAAATTCCTATATTCCAACTACCCGGATCGGTAATACCTATGCCAACTCCTGCAATTAATTTTGGTTTACCTTGTGTAACACCAATCATTATATTATTAAGAGAAAGACTAAAGTATTTACATTTTAAAGTTGCTCCATTGCTTAAACCTAAACCAAAAAGTCCATTAGTTATATAAGGCGCTTCAGTTACAATTGTAAGATCTTGAAAAATTAATTGCCCTTGATTTGAATTAAACTTTGGAATATTAAATCCAATGTCTCCATTCAATACCGCGGTAGGTTTAAATTTATTGTTAACTAACTGTACGCTGAGGTAAGAATTATTTTTCACATTCACAGTAGCTCCAAAAACCGCAAGGCTAAAATTATTAGTAGGATTAATGGTAAACAAATAGTTTAACGTATTTGAATTTTGTGGTTTTGAAACCGAAGCAGAATAATCTAATGATTTAATTTCGTCGATAGGAATACCAACTTCACCATTTAAATTGCCGGATACAAAATTATTACAAACAAAATTCATACCTATTTGATCTAAAGAAAAACCCCAACCACTCATGCTTCCCTCAGCTGTTGAAAAAACATTGTTGGCTTCAACTCTACCGGTAAAACCCATTTGGTCTATTAACATATTAGAAACGTTTATGTTGGTTCTAGTATTGTTTCTATTTAGCTCAGGAGGCAAATAAACTGTTAACGACTGTAAGTAAAATCCTGTCCATAGTTCAGGTTTGTATGTGCCTTGTTGTTGGTTGTTATTTCCTAATTCGCTCAAATTTTCGCTATCAGATTCAACTAGGTTTTCGTATAAATTAGGATTGTTATAGCCCGAAGGGAAAGACATATTGGAAACGTTCGCCACTTCGCTATAATCTACGGTTGCATTGGTAACTTGAAAACTAACATTGTTTAAACCTGTTATATTAAATGGCGTAACACTAACCTGAATGATAAAGTCGTGCATACTGCCACATTCAATTTCAAAAGAAGCTGTAACATCAGGTTCACTTGTTAGCCCGGGTGCAGGAGTAAATTTATCGCTATTAAAAACAAATTTGCCTTTAAGGTGTACTTTTTCAAAGCCACCACAATTCCAACTTACCCAATTTGCATTTTCATTTCCTTTTAAAACTAATTTTACGTTAGGGTTAATAGTGATTGTATGGTCTGAAAGTAAATAAAGCTTTGCCTGTTGTCCTCCTAAAACCCCCTCAGGATTAAATTTAATGTTCTTTGCACCAAAAGCTATTGTTCTGTCCTTATGCCCTCCGTTTGCGGCAGGAAACTTAACAGCGGCATAAGCGCTCAAGTATGCGCCATCAGATTTAAACTTCATAGAATCGATAGCTATCGTATACCGAATACCTCCAATCCTTTTACTTATTCCTTTTGGTAAAATCAATGCGGAATCGACTGAGCTTAATTTTGAAATAAATGAGGAATTTAACTCGATTTCATTAATAACTTTTATCGCATAATCTCTATCAGGGTTTTGTTGAACTGAATTATTCCCGTTTGAAGGTGAAAGTGATAACCCACTACCAGAGGCATCATTAGTTCCCTTTTGAGAAAAAGTACGAGAAACGCAAATAAATGTTAATAAAAGAAAAACTATACCTTTAAATTTCATTCCGTTTTACATTGAAATACAGTTCTAAAAATACGTTAATTTCTCGATATAATTATCGGTTTTATTCCCTTATTTTATAATTAACTTGTTTATTTTAAATTAGTTTGATGAGCTATAAAAGCGACAACTTTAAGCATTAATCTCTGTAGATTTGTTTTTTAATATATTCGGAACAGTTTTTTAATTATCAGATTATACTTCAATTTGTGTTATTGAGACTTTTTTACATAAAATAGCCACAACACTAATATATGTATGTAAAATAGTATGTATAACAAAAAAGCCCCTATTTCTAGGGGCTTTCGTTGTTTTTCTGTGAACCCAGCTGACCAAATGTCCAATAAAGAACTTGAAGAATTGAAACTATTATCTGCTCTTAAAGCCATGATTGGCAAGTGATTTGGTTGGTTACAGGTTTAATTTTTTAGTCGATTTACTGAAATAAAAGTTAATAAAGGATAAGGGCTAAATTATCCTATTTTCGATATTTCTCTAAATTTGATTTTGGTTGATTAGCTATTTCATAAAATCTATCTATGGCATTACAAGCAGCATTGCCTTTATTACCAAAATAATGAACGAAGGTCTTTTTATAAGCTTCATTTAACGATTTTGCTTGTATCTCCTCAAAATAATCTAAACTATCACTTATGTTTTCTTTAACAATACACGCACAATCATAAAGTCTATACTCAGGTTTTTTCCATGTTTTTCGCTTAAATAAGTACAAATCTTCAAGCAATTCTGCTTTAAATTTGTGTATAACTCTTTTTTTTAGTTCTACTCTACTAATTGAAAAGTACAATTTCGTACCTTTATTAATAATGTTTTTAGATTCAAAAATATCAAAGTCGGAATTTATCTCTTCAATCAATTCTTTGCTAGATTTTATTTTAGGTAAATAAAATAAATCACTAGGTAATTCTTCAAAATCACTTTCATTTGCGACAATACAAACTTTTGCACCTTCTTTGATTTCAATTCTCATTCCATTTTCGTAGAAATGCCCGTTTTTATATATTAAATTTTTAGAGTGCATAATAATACTTAAAAATTATCAGGTAAATATTCCTTATAACGGCTTCTTAAATAATTGATACCTTCTTCATTGTCTTTAAGATTAATGTTTAATTTTTCTTTTAAAAACTCATGTCTGATTTTAGCTTCAGATATTATTTCTCCCCAATCCAATACATAGACATCATAGTTATCTCCTTTTACAATATGTCCTTTTTTTCTATCAGCTTGTTTTAAAAGTGGTTTTATATCATTTGAAAAATCTTTAGTTATTAATACGAATTGCCATTTCGTGTTTTCTTTTGGGAATCGATTATCATTAGCAACAATACTTGCATAGGTTTCAATCTGATTTTTCTCTTTAATTCCAGCATTCAAACTCGGCTTTTTTAATTCTATTACCAAGTTTTTCTTACCTGCACTACCCATACTATGTTGTTGCCATAAACAAACATCAGGAATAAGATTGTGTTGTTCTGTGTTTTCCTCAGCACCTATTAGTTCTTCAAAATCTTCTCGACCCAAATAATCTTTTATATATGTTTTAAGAACATTTTTTAAGGTAATATCATCTGCACCGTAGGAATATTCCTCTCCAAAAATCCAAGTTTCTTTTAATATTATCTTATGTAAATGTTTTCTTTCTTTAATATTTTTATTTAACTCCTTATCATAAATTATTTGTTCCAAACCATTCAAAAATGCTAAACGGTTTTTAATATCAGTCATTGTATCAATTATGCTTGAAAGAGATGTGTTTTCTAGTAAATCAGATAATTCCTCACGCTTAGCTTCTGGTAATTCAATAACCTCAGTTAGAATTTTTCTTAAACTATCCGCATCATTTTCAAGAGCCTCACTAATTAATTTTAAGGTCAGTTTTTTATTTTTATCATCTTGACTATCAAAATTAGGTAAATGCTCGTGAACATGAAGGGCAACTATATCGAAAACCTGTCTTTTTGATTCTTCAACTATATTATCAGGTTTACCTTTGTACGGATAAATCCCTTTTTGCTTTAAATCATTAATATACTCCTTGGAGGATTCGTGTAATCGTTGCTTTAAATAATCTTTAGCGAATTTCCTTGCTTCTTTTAAGACTAATTCTACATTGGTGTTAAGCTCACTTAAAACAAGTTGGTTTTCTCTATGTAATAATTCAATATAATTTGATTGAACAAATAACGAAATAGGTAAAGAACTTCTAAAGCCTAAATTTTCCTCTTTAAATGGTATCCCATCTATGTTGCACAAATACAGTTTTTTCTTATTCTCAATATTCCATTCAATTACTTTAAAAATAAACGGATACTTTACATTATCTATTTCAAAGTTAGTTTCTAAGTCTTTTTGAAATTTTATAATAGAAGAAAAATTTAATTCTACATTATTAAAGTAGATTTTAAACTTCGGATAACTTATCCAATACGATGCGAATTTTTCTTCAAGTTCTTTCCTACTTTCAAAAAGCAATGCTTCATTTGCTAGTTCGTCATTAATATTAGTAATATCAACTTTAAAACCTATTTCAGCATTACTACCTTTAGGCATGGTCATTAAATCTGAAATTTCAGTTTGAGTTAAACTATTTCTATCAATCTTTATTGAAAACTTATATTTTGTTTTGTTGTCCGTTCCAAGATAAACACTTGTAAATAAAACGCTATCGCCTAAAGCCAAAGATTTATAACGCCCTTTACCTTCTTTACCATGATAGGCTCTTCCACTAGGACTTATTGACCTCTTTTTTTTCTCAGAACCTCCTATACTACCAAATATTTCCTTTGCTTTCTCGTGAGTTAATCCATGTCCATCATCACTAATGGAAAGTTTAGTATAAAATCCAACTGGGTTTTTCTCATATTCAATTTTAACGGCTTCCGAATCTGCATCAAGCGAATTCCAAATTAATTCACTTAACGCATTAATCCCACTCGCCCTTGTCAAAGATTCAACATGGTCTTTTTCAACTCCTACATTTAAGACGGTATTCATTATAAAATCGTTTGTGTAAAAATAAGAAAATCCACCGTTTTTTCGATGGATTTCCTCTCTTTTATTCTACGCTGCTAATTTTAATCCCTCATCCTCAAAAATCCTCATCTCCCCACCTTGATTAAACCTTCCATTCTGCACCGCTAAACCTTTTTCGGGAACTTGGATAACTACATCCACGTCGTGCTGAAATTCATTAGCCCCTCTAAAATTACCCTCTTTGGTTGTTTGGAATATGTAAATAAATGATTTTCCAGGATTATTGCGTTTAAGGGCTTCCAAATCAGTACTCGATAAACCTAACTTATTGACACTATCAAAAAATATAAAATCATACGGTTTTAAATCATCAGGGATGCTCCCTGTTACATCTAAATTTGGATGCGCCACATCTTTATTATTTAATTTTTCTTGTAAGGTAAAATCTAAACCTTCTTCACGAGCAATGTATAATACCTTACCATGATTACGTGCCAAATACCCAGCAAAATCGACACATAAAAAGGATTTGCCCATTTTAGGTTTACCGTAAACCATAACAGAAAAGCCTTTGCTTGGGTCGCCAATTAACTTACGATACTTACCTACAAATCCTACTGTTTTAAATTGCACTTTACTAAAATCCATACTGGACATTACACCATTTGGAAGAACCGGCTTTACTGTTTCAGTATCTCGCTCTAAACAACTTACTTCCGCTAGTTCCTCGTCTATACCGTTCATTTCGCAACCACAGCCTAATACACCATTTAACCCGTTTAATTCAGCTTGTGGTATAGCTAAAATCTTTTGGGTTTTACTGCGAATATAGATTGATAAATTAGCGTGCATTTGGTCAAGCAATTTATTGTACTTATCGCTTTTGGTAATTTTCTTTAGCTTAACTGCTTTTTGCATGGCATTAATTAAAAGCTGTGCCTTATCCTTAACACCATATCTTCCATTTAAACTAATGTATCGCTTAATCAACATCACAGAGGGCAACACACGTTCTTGTAAAATAAGATTTTTAAAATCATAACGTGTTTTTTCGTTAATCTCAATAGTCTGTGGTTTAGTCATCTCATTAAAACGTAACACTAATTTTTCTTGTATGTATTCAATTTGTTTAGCGTAGGGAGATGCTTTACGAATTTTCTTTTCAACGATGGCACGATGCAAGGCATTGATAAAACGCAACAAATCATCTTTCGTTTTTCTCTTACCATTTAAAGATAAAAAGCGTTTGATAAATTTTATTTCTTCGGGAATACGCTCTACAAAAGAAAAATCCATTTCTTCATTCGCATCATTGTTTTGTTCAGTAGTAGCAACTACTTTTTTTAAGTGCGTAGGCGAGGTTTTTTCAATTGCTGGTTTAATTATTTTCTCCTCACTAATTTTATGATTGTTGTTTGGATTAGAAATACTCGCCTTTGTGTTTTCGTTTAATTCCGCAATGTACTTGTCAATAATTCCTTTTATGGATGCGCTAGTATTATAGGCATTCCAATCCGTGTAGTTTAAGGTTGATTTCTCGACAAAGTGATGTCCCTTTAAAAATTTAGCTGGAAGTTGAGTAAAATCAACACTTGGTATTTGGTCTTTGTAATTGTTTATGTTTATCATATTGGGTTGTATTTGATGGATTAAAAATTAAGCTGCAAAATCAAATTCTAATAACAAAGCTTCAGCTTCCAGTTCTAAAATGCGGATGCGTTCTGTTTCATTGTCGTTTTGTTCGGGGGGGAGTTCTATTTTTTTGCGAGTGCTAATTTTCACGCTCACATCTTTTACTAAACTCAATTGATTAGGACTTATAGAAACACTTACACCGAACTTGCTTTGTAAAATGGTTGCAAAGGCTTCTACATTTTCTTTAGGTAAATAAGCAGCCATTTTATCAGATGCTTTTTCAAATAAGCCTTTATCTACTAAAGCCATTAAGTCCCTATCTGTATAAATATCCCCACCACGAGAACGAGCGAGTGGCACAATTACCCTGTATTTATCGGGCGTGCTAAAAAAGGCAATTTCATTGGAAGCATATAAAGCAGAACCATTAGAAAGCGATTTTAATATCGGTAAGGCTTTAATAATTGGCACATCTATTTTGCGTTCGCTTTGTTCTTTAGGTTGCCATTCTTCGGGCATTAAAATTCCTTTTTTGGTTTGCCCTTCCATAGTGGTATAGCTTACTAATTTTCCACTCTCCGAACCAAAGGCTTGTAATAAATTGCCAGTAATGATATAGCGGAAACTTCTATCCTTAGTACGTTGTTTAATTTCTTGCTCCCAAAGATTTAACAATTGCTCTTGCGATAACTCATCATTATCAATACTGGCTGCCATGATTTTAGAAATACCATCATTATAACTGGCTGGCATGGCTATATACTTACTGCTGTTCGCTATCGCTACTCTTACTTTAATAGCACTTGGCGCATAAGGGTTTTTCTTTTTCTTATCAATCATAATTCCCAAACTAACTGCCATGATAGTTTCTTGTCCGTTATCAAACGTGAATACAGGGTACGATAATTTTCTACCGATGGTAAAGAAGTTTAAAATGCGTTGTAAATACTCTTGTTTGTATTTATAACTTTTTTGAAGTGAAGTAACATTTAATTGATGTGTAGCTCTTAATTCTTTTTCACGCTCACGAATGGCATGGTCATAAGCACCCGAACCAGCCAACTTCATTATTTTCTTTTCGGTAGGAATTTCACTAATGAGTTTTTCGTACTTAGATTCCGATGCCTTTATTTCGCTTGTTAATCGTTCCTCCATTGCATTGGTAAAGTCATCTAACAATTCTCGTTTGTGTTGCTCTGCATATTTTCCGTTTAAACTTTCGTTTAAAAGATTTTCCAAGTCAATTTTAGAAAATGGTTTTTTTAGAACATTGGCTTTTACTTTTTCTAAAATGCTATCCTCTCCAAAAGCGGTTTCGCCACCTTTGCCCATTTTTATAATGTTGGTGTCAATGGTTTCTGTTTTAAGGTCAAGGGCTTCTACTTCTAAATCATACTCGCCAATTTGTTTTAAGTATTCTACATAGTCATTGTAGCGTTCAGATATATCCGAGTAAAAATCTGCTTGTTGTAGAGTAGATAACACCGCTACACGCCCCGATACTTTGTGTGCTGCATCTTCCAAGTTCTCATCGCTTTCGCTACCTTTGCCTTGTAAATTTAAGGGGTCGTTTAATAGTTCGTTTATTTCTAAGTTTTCCATTAAATATTCCTTTACCACTTTATCGCCATACTTATTTAAAAAATCGGGTACATCTAAAATCTTGGTGCTTTGTTTTTGATTAGAAGTTGTATTAGCATCCAATGATTTTAATTTCTTTTGGAGCATCATCATTAAACGCTTTTCTGCTGGAATAGCTGAAATCACATAATCATAAATTGGTTTTAGAATTTGCCCAGTACGGTTGATACGACCACGTTTTTGAACTTCGGTATTAATGTCTAATTCCGCTTGTAAAACAATCATTACACGTTGCTTTACCTGTTCTTTAAGAACTTTTGCAGTTGGTATTGCATGAGCGGATGCGCCTGTACTACCCGATTGATTTATCATTAATACATCAGCTTCGTTATTATTAAACATACGAAAGGCATCGTTTGTATTTAATCGCTTACGGCTTGTAACCATACCTTTTGAACCATCGGCATTTAACTGTATGCTGTATTTTCTGCCAGTTACTTCTGCAACTACATACCCAGCACTTTCTAGTTTTTTAATAATCACATCTATTGGGCTAATGGATAAACCAGTACTAATTGTATTAATCGTTGAAACAATACGCTGATAATCTAAACGAGCTTCTTCAGCTAAATCCGATAACTCAAAATGTTTAAATACTGATTTGCCATTGATGTCTTTTTCAGTATAGCGCATTACACCTTCTAATCCTTTTTTAAGAACCGCTGAAAAATTAGTATCAATCAAATCTCCATCGCCCACTAACAAACCCTGTTCGTTTTCTGTTTGCTCAATAAAACTTCCCATAGTCGAAGCAAAAGCAATCACAGGCTTTTTACCTTCTTTCAATCGCTCAATCGCTCTTTCCGCAACTGCTTCGGCTTTGATACTGAATAGCATTTGATTAATCACATTAAATACTTTTGAGAAGTAAGGAATATTATCTACTCCAGCTTGTGAAGTTCCTTCACGCATTTCTACTTCTTTACCTTCGGCAACGGCTATCTCATCTAATTCATCTACTTTTTTATCAATGTGGTTTTTCTGAAACAAAATAATATCACGTAATACTTGGGTAACAGAATCCGAAAAGCGTTTGTGTTTTTCTTCGTAACTATCTAATGAAATATAATTTACTTCTATACCCTCAAAAGAACGCTCTCTGCGTATCATTTGCCCTTCGGCTACTAATTGACTGGCTAAGATTTCTTGTAAGGCTACACCACCTTTTGTAATGGCTTCTACTAATTCATCACGAGTTAAGTTCGCTTCGCTGATAGATGTTTTCATGGCATAAATCGGCATATTATCAGGGCGTTTAGCAAAAGTTGCCGATAAGAATACCACACCTTTGGTTCTGCTAACCACACGTTGCATGAACTCGCCTGTGTTACTTGAACCGCTTGAATTATGTGCCTCGTCCATAATCAATAAATTGTTTTGAGCAATCTGCATTAAGAAGTTTGGCTTTTCGGGTTTCTTGTCGGGCGAATTAAATTGTGTGTATGTACCTACAACAAAATCATAATTTGCTGGTATGGCATTGCTTTCAAAAACGGTATGTTGTTCGCTAGGAGCAAGGGCTTGATAAATGATATTACCGTCTTCGTCTTTAATATCGGTTTTAGGCTCTCTGCCATTTATGATAAAGGGTTTTAAGTGTGCTGAACCAATGGCTGCTAAATCACGGTAGATGTCGGAAAATAAATTTGCCTTTTCAGTTATGAAGATTGGTTTCATGCCTTGCTTACAAGCATAACGAATCATGGCTGCTGCAATCCGTCCTTTACCGATGCCTGTTTGGTCGCCGATAATCATGCCTTGTCCTCTCGCCTCGATATTATAAATTGCCATTGCCACCGCATCTATTTGTTCGGCTGATAAAGCCTTGCATAAATCGACGTGTGAATAATATCCTAAACGATGTCTGACGAAATTATCCATGTTACCGCCAACTTCACTTTTAACTTTAGCAAGTGCAGCGTGTGTTTCAAATCCCATTGAATCGGGCACTTGTGTGTCTAATACAACACAGGCATTGGAAGCTGGTCGGTATGGCATTCCTAACTCATCGCCTTCAAAATATTTTAGTAACTCGTTTGCTTCGTTTTCTAATTGCTGTATATCTAACATTTTATTTTCTGTTGTTATTTGTGTTTGTTCTGCTATGGTTTCTTTGATGTCTGTAACACTCATTGCTCGCTCAAATAATTCGTCAAATGATTTTACGACTTTGCTGTTCTCAGTATTTTTTATGGGTGCAACTCCCTCTGCTTTTTGTTTGCGACCATTAATTAAAATCAAGCGTACAGGAAAGCCAGTACCTTGACGAGTGTATAATTTATGTCCGTCAATTTGTATGACATCTTCCACAAAATAATGGTGGTACAAGTAGTTAAAGAAAATACGGTTCTTGCCTTTTTCTATTCTTCCTAATTTATCCCAGCGTGTATGCCCACCAATAATAATAGCAGCTTTGCCATTATCTGCCAGTGTTTCTAAAGCACGTAAAGCCATTAAGTGGTCAAGCACCCGAATAGGAAAAGTATTAAACTCAATAGCTTTATCTAATGTGCCAAATGGAGGGTTAGTAATTACCGCTTGAAATTTTTGACCGATTAAATTAAATGGCTGCGAAGCATCTAACTGATTGACTTCTAAAAACCCTTGTGTTTGTAAATTGCGGTTACGAATTGTATCAATTTCATTCACAATGATTTTTTTAGGATTTCCAGCAATGGTCAATAGACCGTTTCCAGCGCAAGGTTCAAACGCCCAATCATTAAAATCTAAATACGGTAAACCACAATACACCCCCATTAAATAGCCAATAGGGGCTGGTGTGGAGTATTGTTGCAATAACACACTTTGCGAAGTACGATGAGATAAAATCATTTGGTTATTGTACAAGTCCACAATACGCTCGTATTTATCCTCCACAGATCCATTTCCTGTGGCTATCTCTCGTGCGATGTTTACAATAGCCAGTTCGGTTAATTCTTTAATTTCTGTTTTATCTTCAATCTTTAAAGAAAGGGCAAGGGCTTCAACACTACGTTTATTATGCTTGTAACCTATGCGTAAATCCTTTTGCATAAAGGTTACAAATTCGCTCAAAGCTTTGGGTAGGTAGGCTTTTGACTTAGAATCTACACCTAATAAACCATCATCATTAAAAGAGAAAAAGCCATCTTTTGTTATGATGATATGGTCAAGCAAAGAAATCCGCATTAATTGTGCGGCTTCCTTAATTTTTTGTGTTATTTCATTATCCTCTTGACTTGGTTTTAAATTTCCGCTTGGATGATTATGTGAGATAATAATACTAACAGCAGCGGTTTTTAATGCTACACCTAAAATTAAACGTACATCGGCAATGGTAGATGTAATACCCCCTATGGAATGCTTGTAATAGCCAATGATTGAGTTGGATTGGTTCAGATAAATAATAACAAAATGTTCTTGCAATTGTATATCTCCTCGTTTGAATGTTCGGCGTAAAAATTCAGCTATATCGTTTGATGAAGTTATTTTACCTAAGAACTTTTTTCGGGAAGAACGATTGTAACGAATTTTAATTTCCGGCACATCGATTACAGGAAGATTTCCTAATACAACTTCGGGCATTATTTTATAATTGTTTCGCTTCATTATGCACTCATTAATTTTAAAGTGAGAGTTAATGCCCTAAGTGTTACGAATTTTGAGGCAGTACCTAATGACCTTCTTAATGCAATGGAATAAGCCGTTCCTGCTTCTACAAAAAATACGCTGCTACTAATGGTTGCGTAAGTACTATTGGTAAAACTGATAGTGGAGTTAGGTACAACGGTATTGTTTGATAAATCCACTAGACACAATTCCCCTGTTAAACCAGCATCTACAATTGCATTAGCGAATAATTGTGTTTTAATAGTATTACTTCTATTCGGGAAAAAATAGCCATTGGTAGGAATAAGTAGCACATTAGAGTTTACAACAAATAAGGCACTCTTTGTTTTAAATACAGATGGTAACACCAGCGGTATGCTGGTGTTACAAAATACATCACTTTGTTTTAAGGATTGTGGCGTTACAATTAATTTATCGGATGTTCCTACATTAACATCTGCACCGTTTGCATTTTTAAAAGAATAAAAATGCCCTGTGAGTAAATCTAAAAATCGTCCCATACTAAGAATAAATTAAAGAGGCTCTGTTATTCCACACGTTATCAAAATTCTTATTGCCATCTGCCCATTGGTAAGAACATACTTCGTTGGCAATACTCACTCGCTGAATTGCCCAAACTGGATTTTGTCCGTTTGCTGCTGGAGATGCAAAACCCTTGTAGATTAAATTCGGGTTACTTTCATCTACCATTACCGGCTCAAAAAAGATTTTACTATCCAGCGCATTTACCGCATTTTTAATCGTGTCAGCGGTTGCATTTAAAGCATTTAATTTTTCAATCTCCACTATTTGTTTTTCCTCTGTGGCTGTTCCCGATACAATACTTGCGCTTAACATCGTATTAATAGCATCTTTCAATGCTTCGGGATTTGCTGTGCTTGGAATGGTAACATCTGCATAAGGAATAAACACATTGTATAATGCTCCTTTGCCAATATCAATTTTAATGATGTTTGTTTTTACCACTACAATTTCTTGTATTTGGCTTTTCATTATGTTACGGATTGTACTGGTATCGTTAATTTTGATACTTGCACCGTTGTTTGTTATTTCAATGGTCATAATTTTATTTTAATTATTTGTACTTGGTTTATTGTCATCGTCCTTATTCTTGATGACTACATTTGAGATTATTTCTCCAACCCATGCTCCTATAAAGCCTCCTATCATTACATAAGGCACGACATCTTTATCATGCGTTTTACCATAGTAGTAGGATGCCAAAGAACCTATAAGTGTAAAGGTTGATACCAATGTTTTTTCTTTCATGTTTTTTTCTCCTTTCTATTTTAGTGTTTGGTTAATTAATAAAGCACTTGCAAAGCCAGTCATCATAAACAATGCACCCGCTACAAACTTGTTTCTAAAAACTGTTTTGCGTTGCACTTTATAAGCGGTATTTAATTGCTCGGTTAAATACCTTTCTCTTAATTCATTTTGCAGTATCAGGTCTTTTAGATTATCCTTTTCCTTGTTCTGAAAACCAATGATGCTATCTTGTTTAGATGCTACTATTTCCAAAGTATTGATGCTTTCATTGCATAGGGAATCACGCTGGTTTACTGAGGTGATATAGTTTAAGGTGTTTGTTTTTAAACTATCACTATCCCAAATGCTATCCGTATTTTGCAAAGTATTTTTTATTTGCACTTCTAACAGTTTGGATTGATTTCTTAAAACAGCAATTGTTTTTTTGTTTCCTTTTACAACAGTTTGCAAACTATCTTTTGAAGTTTTTAAAACATGGATTTGTTTTTCAAATTCTGATTGTAAAGCATTTATTTTTTCTTTGTAGGAATTAATTAGCGAAGTATCAATTGGTATCTTATCTGTTTTGTTGGTGTTGTTTACATGGCACGTACCAATCATAAATACTAAGGCGAATAAGCCAAATCCGATGGCTAAATTTTTAACTGTATTTCTCATAATCTTGTTTTTAATTTGTTTTTTGGTTCTTAATTATTTTAGTTACTATTCCCTGTTTACTCTTTGGGCTTAGGTTTTTCAATGCTATATCCGAAGCACCCAGCGGCTATTAAACTCACCATAGAATAAAACATATATTCGGGGGTTGTGATGCTAAATAGTATTTGCGCTAACCAACTGATGATGATTAAAAGCATACTGATGGCAATAACACATTCTCTCATACTGTAATTGCTTGTTTTATCTTTTAAGAGTTGTTTTATAAAATTTAAAATGTTCATGCGTTTTGTTTTTGGTTGGTGGTTTTTCGTGTTACTAATTCTTTGATTTCATTTTTTAAGGCAAAAGCAGTAGTAGCTAAAACCACCGCACTTCCTAAGACATACCACATTGTAAAATCATCCTGTGGTTTTTTCTTATCGAGTTCTGTGAGATGGTAAGCATTTATCAATCCTCTTAATGCTTTACTGTAATTAGGGCTTTCTGAATACCCTGCTCTTTGTAAAGCTTCTACTTGCATAAATGGATTTGTAGAAGTAAATACACCATGCGCTTTGTAGCGTGAATTGACCAGTAAAAAATTTGTGTGGTCTTTCATGCTATCTAAAGCGGTTGGATATACTCGGAAATAACTAATTGGTTTTCCATCTCTCGGAGTGGACAAGGCAACTTTATTCCCTGTCCATCTTCTGTCTGCTTTAATACCGAAATAATTATTTGCCTTTCTAACTGCTAATCCTTTGCCTATTCCAAATTTTCCATTCGCATCCTTTCCACTACTTTCTATAATCATTTGAGCCATTTTTACAGAAGGAAAGAGGCTGGTTTTTTGCACACTCCGAATCACATCGGCTGCATTTCTTTTAATAAAATCCTCTACTTCTTTGCTCATTTGATTTTGTTCTTAAATGTTAGGGTTAAGAGTTGGTGTGTAATTCGCTAACCATGTTTTTACATCGAAACTCGGACAAGCCTTTGCTACATTCGGAAAATCCCTATGGCCGAGAGGCTCGGCTCCCATATATCTCTCAGTTAAATCAACAATTAAGTTGAACATGGCATCTTCTTGTCTGCGTGAACGAGTGTCTTTTGGTTTACCGTTTTTATCTATACCACCGATGTAAGCAATGTTGATACATTCGCTGTTATGTTTGTAAACACCATTGCTGTTTTTAGCCTCGTCTAATAATTGAGTTACTTCTCCATCGGCTTCGATAATGTAATGATACCCTGCCGTATCTCCCCAGCCACGTTGTTCTTTCCAATAGCGTTTAATGCTTTCTATGGTAGTGTTTTGTGGTGTAGCGGTGCAATGAATGACGATGTATTTTATGTTTCTTTTGTTCATTTTGTTTTTTCTTTTTCTTTAAGTTGTTTAGTCGGTTAGTCTTTAATCTTGCTTCCTGTTTCCTTAGTCTATTTGCTTCACGTGTTGGGTTTCCACTAAAAAATAGTGTTGTTCGTTTTCAAATAAACTGTATTCGCCACGAGCTGTTATGTATCTGCCCAGTACCATGTTTGCTGGAACGCTAATGGGTGTTTTAGGATTTTTCCAAACAGAAGTCGCTTGTAGGGTCATTAAGTATTTTTTATCAATCCCACTTAAAGCCCATTTGTTACCATCGTATTTTAAACCCATGTTAGAGAAGGCTAAACGAATGGCATCTTTTTGTTTGGCATCTGCAAAACTGTTTAGCATTCCGTTTACTAAGGTTTGTCTTACTGCTCCGATGCGATAGTTTACAAAGGTGTCGCTCACCGTTTTATAGTCTTCTACATTGCGAAGCGTTTTTAATAAGGCGAGTGCTTTATTAAAATCTTTGCTTACCGCTGCATTGTATAAGTCTTTTGCGGTTGCGCTGTGGTCTGGACTTGCCCCTTTTACATACAAATTGTAAGTGGTTTCTGTTACCGATGTTCCAAGATTTAATTTGGTTAATGCTGCTACCATCTCTGAACCAAAATCGCCATCTGCTCCGTACTTAGGTAAAATGGTTTTGCCATGCTTCGCAATTAAAGCCTCTTGAAACGCTTTCACATTTGCACCTTTACTTCCTTTGGTTAAAGGAAAAGCATCTTTTACAATCGATTCTTTTGGTGCAACATATTTTGGCTTGGGAGGCGCTTGGTATGTTGTTGCATCGTTATTGCTCTCCGTTGTATCGGGTAATTCTGTTTCTTTACTCTTTTTAGTTTTACGCCAATGCTGATAACCGAAGTATGCTAAAGACCCTGTTGCTGCTACACCTAATCCTAGTAAAATCCATTTACCACCACCGCCTTTTTTCGCTTCAGCTTTTGTAGGAAAATTATTTTTTGCAATGCTTAGTCCTTGCGTTTTTATTTTCTTTTTCTTGTTCATTGTTTTACGCTTTGCGTTTTGAGATAATTAGTTTCATGTATTCGGGGTATTCCCAGTATTCGAGTTCGCCTTTTAAGGCAGTGATTAAATCTTCCCCGTATTCTTTTTTATAAGCCAAGCCCACTTGTATAAAAGCTGCCTGTGTGGGAATTTCAGAAAACACCGCTTTGATGGCTGGTTCATCTGTACCCGGAATAAAACTGTATGTTTTATCAAAGGCTGCTTTCAATCGTTTTGCCCAAGCGATGTATTGATTACTCGTAGGAGCTTGTCCAACCTTTTCGGGTTTTGCAGCCATGATTTGTAACATTTCGTTGTACTCGCTGGATTGCAATTCATCACTCATGTCCTCATACATATTACGGTGGTATTCCTTTTTGTAAGCCTTAAACACTAGGTTTAATTGTTGCTTGCTGTTTATTTCGATTAATACATTGCGTAGTTTTTGTATGTCTGTTCCCCAGTACCCATCGTTTTCAAAAGACATTTTTATTTGTTTGGCAATGGTTTCGGGAGTGCCATCTTCAAAACTTTTAGAATGTGCTTTGTCTTCGACTTTGTTTTTTATGAAACGATTACCCCACCATATCAAACCACCTAATCCTGCTGCGGATAGGAGGGATAAGCCTATTTTTGTTTTAAGGCTCATCCCTTCATGGTTGCTTTGCCCCCTCTCGGTAACTAAAGCATCTATGTTGGTTTGTTGATTATGATTCGTTTTTTTCATCGTGATTGGTTTAAACGCCTAAAGCAGATTTTGCCATTGCAGTTTTAATCGGGTCGTTTTTTATGATTTCCGCTAACTTGTCAAGTTCTTTTTCATTTAACTTGGAAGCCAATATTGTTAGGGCTTTCATTTTTGTAATGGCTTCGCTTTCTGTCTTTGCTGCGATTTCCATTTTGTAACTAAATTTTGTCATACGCTTTTTGTTTTTTTGGTTAGTCTTTTAGATAAATAGCCTGTAAGTCTTATATCTTGGGTCTTACAGTCTTACTTTTCTTCTTCTTGATTTTTTAAGGACGATAGCGTTACTTCAATCAATTCTTTATCGACTGCAAACTCATCTAAGATTTCTAGGATGGTTCCAAACTCATCTTCGGTAAACTTGCTTTGGATTTCTTTGATAAGTTCTAGGTCATGTGCATCTTCCTCGCTTAATGAAGTGTTTGCTGTTGCGGTATCTTCCATCTTTTGAAAATTCACTTCTGCATCCGCTTCTTTCTTTTCAGTACTTGGTTCTGTTTCACGTTTGGCTAATCCAGCCAGTCCCGATAAAATTGGTATGTTCGCCAATTTGCCTTTGTTACGAGATACTAAGCCCTCTACCGCTACTCCTAGAATGTCGCCAATGTGATAGCCATTTAAAAAGTTGTTTCCTTTTTTTGTTTTTTCAACTAATTGTTCGAGTTGTAAAATGCACTCGTCTTTTTCTTCAATTAATCGAGCAAGGCGTGAGTTTTCTTTTTTCAGGTATTGTATTTCAATTTCCTGTTCCGATTTAACCGCCTTGTTTTCTCTCCATTCGCTAATGCTTGTTTTAGAAAATTTTTGGATAGGAGTGCCAATTCCATTTAATCCTAAGTTCAAAGCATCTTCTCTGTTTTTTGCTTTTAAGAGAAAAACGTATTGGTCGTTGCGTGGAGAAAGTGCGGTATTATAAATAACGATTTTTACTTGCTCGGTATCTACATTGATATAATCCTCGTAAGCCTCAAAGTCGCTTATCTCATCGGTTTTTGGAACGGCTTTTAAATTGTCAACGAAAATCTCAAAGAACTTCGCTTTGTTTTTTTCTGCCATCACGTTTAAATGATTTTTTAAACGGTCTATTTTGTTTTGGTCGAAATTGTCAAACTGTATGGGCATAGTTATTTTATTAATGATTTGTTTTTACTTCTTAAATTTTATTTATTTTGTTTGTGTTTTGGAATGACTTGTATAAAGCGTATGTGGTTAATACTTGAGAGGCAGTTGGTAATGCTAATTGAACCTTGATGTTCATAGCTTTGCTCGTTTATTTTATCCTCTGCTATATCATACAAACCAAATTCTGATTCCACTCTCACATCAGCTATTTCTTCTACCAGTATAAAAAATTGGTTATAAGCATCGAGTTCTATTTTTTCATTCGGCTGTAATACAAAGTGTTTAAAGCGTATGTAGTAATCCGAACCATAACCTAACTCTCGCATTCGGCGTGGGATATATTCTAAAGCAAGTGCTGTGTTCATTTTTAGTTTTTTAATGGTTTGTCTGTGTTTTTATTCTGTGTCTTATTTCTTATACCACACATATACATTTACTTGGTAGCTGATGTCTTTTTTACTTTGCTCTCCTAAACTGTCTTTGTAAAAACCTTGTATCATGGTGCTATCGGCATCCACAATGACTGTGTCTTCAAAGCATTGTTGTTGGTGTGTGAAGTTGTTGGCTCTCCAAAAACGATTTTGTGTAAAATCTCCGTAAGCCACATTTTTATCGAGTTGCAAGTAACCAGCGTAAAAAATATTTGCTTCCTCACAGCTTTGTAATTTTAATTCGCCAACTAGGGTGTTGCGTTTAAATAAGCCTCTGCTATCTTCATTTCCTACAATTACTTCTCGAATTGGATTTGTTACTTCAACATTTGCTTTTGTTTTTGTATCCGCTAAAAACTTTCCTCCGATTTCTATTCCAATAATGTGTTTGGCATTACTGGGTAGTTTTATCTGAAAATGTTTTACTTGTCCAGCCTTTGTGATTTTTAGTGGCGTAACAATCACTTGCTCTTGCATCATAACTCATCCTCCATTTCACAATCCACATACAAACTCACTCGGTAAGGCACAAAGGCGGTTCTGCCGTCATCTGCATCGGTATAAGATAATTTCACAATGCCATTACCAATGTTTTCGGTATTGATAATATAGTAGCGTTGGTTGGGAGAAACATTAATACCCGACATCAATAATTTGCTCTCATAGTTTTCGGGAAAAAACTCTTGGTTATTGATTTCTATTTTTTGTGTTCCTCTGTAATACAGTAAATCGTCTTTGTCCGATGTAACCAACACACCATTTATTTTTTTGATGTTCTTATCTAACTCAAATGATTTACTTACGCTCTTGTTGGCATCTATCACTTGTATATCGTATCGTTTTTTAATTACCTTTAGCATCGTTTTTTCATATTAAATTTTTAGGTTTTAAAAGTCCGCTGCTAGTTACAGCGGACTTTTTTTGTGATGTCAATTAACTAGGGAGTGGTAATTGTTCCGTGTAAGCCTACAAACAAATGGGTCTTTTGGTCTAAGCCATCCATTGTTCCTAATTCAATGGTCATCTCCATTAAGATGTCATCGTGAATTAAACGTGGGTTCGCTAACTTGTAATAGCCCAATGGTACGTTGTGCATATTACTTGTCTTAAACACGTTGTTACTTGTTTCGGGAACGATTTGTTTTTTGTTGCTCTTTAAAGAGAACTCGCCATTTACAATTGGTGCAAAATCTTCTAATGCTCCAAAACGTGTTGCCATTACTTTGTCTTTTGTTGTATCAGCAGCAATGCCAGCTAATAAAACGATGCCGCTTACTAAGAAGGCTTGGTTCTTTGGCAACTTAGCGTTTGATACATTACGCAATCCGATTTCTTTGTCGTCTTGTGTTTCAAACATCTTGATTGTTTTTGAACTCACAGGCTTGATACTGTATATTACTGTATCTGCTAATCGCAAATCGCCTTTGCTTAACGCTTCTTTGATGTGTGGCGGTAACTCTCCAAAATGTTTTTCCATTTCCGCACGAGAACCTTTACTAACTGCGCCAGTACTGGCTAATTTGTTAATGGTTCTTAATCGCTTAATGGGATTCATTCTGCGTAACGCTCCCAGTAACTCCTCGCTACCTTCTAAGCCTTCTAATCCTAACAACGCTCCTACATTGTTGTATTCTTCTACTCCTTCTAATACTTCTAGCATAATTTTCTTTTTTTTGAATTGTTTTTTTTTTACTTTTATTTACTCTTGTTCATTAAAAAAAGGGCGTAGCTTTCCTGTTCCACTAATTTTCATCACTAGGGATTTTGCTTAACTGCAATAAGTTTATTAGGAACGGATAGGCTTACAGCCCCTTTTTAGTTGTGGACGACTAATAAATTTTTTCGTCATCCATGCCAGCCATTTCATCATTCGTACCTGACATTTGTTTGCGTTCGTATTGTTCTCCTAACCGAGCAATCTCTTGTTCGATGTTATCCAGTGAACCCATATCGAGTTCTTGTGTTTCGTTTTTGGGGTATTTAAAATACTGAACGCTTCCCATTCCGTTTGTAGCTTCATCGGTGCTTGCTTTTTTCTTGATGATTTTATCAAGGTACAGGCGTTGTTTTAAGTTTTCACTAAACGCTTTTACTCGTTCCTTTACACCATCAACACCCGACAAACCATTTACCATTCCCGAACCGATTTGATAACCTCCCGTTGCCATCATTCCAAGTCCAAAGCTGGTAGCCATTGGCACTCCAACATAATGTCCTACAAGTGATGTTCCTAATCCAACCAGCAACGAAGGTTTGCCAATGGCAGCTCCCGCTAAACCGCCACCTACTGCACCTACTACCACATCTTTTGCTGTTTCAATAAATGTGTTTTTGATGCTACCTTTTGTTTCTAATCGTTGGGTCATCCCTGATAGCAATTTTGAATGTTGCTTTGCCTTACTGGATTTTTTACTTTTTTTCTTACTCATCTTTTTTGTTTTTAAAGGGTTAGTTTTTCTACATCAAAGCAATGTTGCTTTGTTTTTTACTGTGGTTGCCTTTACCCTTTGTTTTTGGTTTTCTTTTTTTTCGCACACCATTTAAAGCTGCTGTTGGTTTTTTTGCAACTCCACCTTTTTCACTTTGCTTTTTCTTCCATGCTTTAAATCCTAAATACATTACCGATACTGCTCCTAATCCAATTCCTACTGGTTTTATCCACTTTTTATTTTTGTCCCAAAATTCTTTAAGTCCTTTTTTGGGTGCATCGCTTGTGGTGTCTGTGGTGTTGGTATCTTTTGCATTCGTGTTCGTTTTTCTGGCATTAGCATTTTCAGTATCGCTCGTGTTTCCGTTGGTGGATACTTCATCATTGGTGTTTTTTGTTGCTGGAACATTGCTCGTTTCACTACTTTCACTTGAACTACTTTCGCTACTACTGTTTGTGTTTGAACGAGCATTGTTGCTTGTGTTCGTGTTTTCATTTTCGTTAGCACTTGAGTTGTTGTTTGTGTTTTCTGATTCTGCTCCAGCATCGCTTTCAGCATTTTCTCCTTCGCCATTTTCTTCTTTAAAATCATTACCTGCTTTTTTGTTTGGAAACAAATTACCGATGGATTTTAATAGAGTTGCAATGGTTGCCATAACGGTAGTGGCTGCGGTAATGGCTGCTCCTGCGGCAACAGCTGAACCTAATCCTTCTGTGCCTTCTAATCCGCTTACGAATTCATCGTGATACATATTTGCTCCGAGTAGGTTGTTTAGTTCACCGTTTTCGTTTATACCCGAAAACTCATCTACTCCATGTATCATTCCTAATCCGTTCACTTCTTTGTTTTTGTTGCCTTTACCAGTTAGGATGGCTTTACGCAAGTTTTCGGGCTTACCTCCAGCGGTATAAAAAATTTGTTCGATTTTATACAGCACTTTTTTTAATCTATCGAACTTGCTCATGTCTGCTCCTTTCTGTCTTGCCTCTTCCTCACTTAAATACGCCCACTTTAAACGTTGTGGCACTTTCATTATGTTTAACTTCATGGAAGCGAGTATGCCTGCTCGTAACAAAGCGGTGGCGGGATTCGCTTTGTTAGCTACATTTAATATGCGCTTACCTACGTTCTTAAACTTTTGGAAACCTTTTTTCTTTCCTTGTCCGCCCTGATTTCCTTGGGGCATGGCTGATGTGCTTTTGTTTTTACGAAATAGTTTTCCTTTACCTAATTCTCCCATTTCGTCATCCCAACCAAACAAGTCCTGTGCGTCCACATTTCCGCTTAGTTTTTCATCATCAATACCATCTAAAAATTGTAAATCCATGTTGTAGTCTTTTTTTTCTGTGTATGGTTCTTCGTAATTAAAACTATCTACTACACAATCCATCGTGATATAATCGCCATTCCCTAGTGGCACTATTGGATAGATGTGTTGAAAATAATTTTCTTTGTACTTTGTGATACGGTTAATAGTCGGGATATTTAACACACTCAAACACGTATCTATGAATGTGGTAAAACAGTCGCAGTCGCCAGTTGCATCGTGTATCAATCTGCGTGGGCTTCGTACTTGTTCTAAGCCTCGCTCATCTTTTTTATAAGCAATGTGTTGTTTAACAAAATACCATAGCTTCTCACAGGCTTCGTACTTACTCAATCCCCTTAGGTGTTCATCTACAAACTTCTCTACTTGCCAACTGCATTTTTTCACGACCATTGGTATAAAGGAAACGGTATCACTTACGCCTGCACCTTTTTTAATGGTGGTATCTATTGCCATTGCTTTCGGAAATAAATGGCGATAGGGTGCTACGCTTTTTAGTTTTATGATTGTTGTTGATTCCATTATGCTTTTGATTTTAAAGTGATGTCGCTTAATTTTTCGTAGGGTAATTTTTTCCAGCCTAAGTCCACCGTACTAATTGTTTTGATAGTTAATACTGCCCCCTTGTTATTAGATAATGCTTTTAGCAATCCAGCTCCTACTGAAAACAATCCTGTGTAGGGTATGGTTATCATAATACCTTCTACATTTACTTCGCCATGCTTTGGTATCGTTATTACTTTATCAATTACTTGCGATGTACCAACTACGCTTTCTTTAAATAATACTTTTACAAAAGGGTACTTGATTTTAAATCCTACCGAACTTGGGTTTTTAATTTGCACATCAATTCTAATGGTTATCCCTTGTAATTTGATAGAGTGCAGATTTGCTTTTATGACTGTTTCTAAATTGTTACTGGCTTTGGTTAATCTACTGGCATAGGTTGCAATGCCAACCACACCAGCTCCGATGCCTGATATAATCCCTATTTTTTTCCAGTTAGCCATTTTTTGTTTTTCTTTTTTTAGTTTGTTTTTTCTTTCTTTTGCTTAGTCTTGTATCTTTCGTCCCTTTGGTCTTTTAAGTCACTTGTTTTCCTTTAATCTTGTGTCTTGCCTCCCTTTCTGTTTTTCATTCTGTTTGATAAATAATCCCCAGCTAGTTTAAACGTCATCCAAATTGCTCCGCCTATGATTGCCTTTACTGCGTAATCTGTTAAGCCCGAATAATCCATGTTTGCAAATAGTATCGCTCCTGTTAAAAATGTGTGCGATGTGCTATCACTTGCTGCTTCTGTTGTTTTCATGTTCCTCCTTTCTTTATTTTTTGTTAATGTTTATGTTTTCGAGTACAAAGATTAATCGCTTGTTTTTGGAGTGTACTGGAGTTTTGACGTTCGTTGCAATCATTTTACGTTCACAGAAAATTGTTTACGTTCTTACGCTGCTTGATTAACAACTTGACAAGGCACGCCATAGGTTTCTATGATTAATAATACTTGTCGTGTACTGTACACTCCTGCAATGGGTTTGCCTAATTGTGGGTCTATTGCTTTAACCCAGCGATTAAAAATGTATTTTGATACTCTCATTTGTTCGTACAATTCTTTTTTGCTGTATGGTCTAACTTCAAAGGGTCTTTCCATTACGATTACTTTTCCTGTGTTACTCATGTTTTTATTTTTTTAGTTGTTTGTGATTAATTATTCTTTAGTTGTTGAAATACTGTATGTGCATAATGCAGTTCATATACAGTTGCAATAAATCGTGTTGTTTTAATTGGATTAATTCCTTGCGGTAGTAGAGCATTTCTAATGTGCTTTTGCGCTGGGTGTAATTGTGCATCGCTTCTGCAAATAGTGCAATACCCTCGTTGTAATGTGGTACGAGTTTGCGTTGCTCTACCACCACTTTATACCAATTAGCAGTACTTGCTAATCCATTGGCGTAATTAATATTTAACCAATCTATTGGCTTAGATATGTAGCGTCTGTTTCTGCGAGTTAAATAACGCTTGGCTAAACACACACGTTCTACTAATTGCTCAAAAGTTACACGCAAGTTTTTTGAACCTTCAAAGTGCGCTTCAATTAAGGTTTTAAATTCTTGCTCTTGTTCTTCGGTAAATAATTGTGTGTTCCAAAAGGCTGCTTTACATACTAACCAAAAGTTTTCAATTGCTTTTTCTTTTTGTGTGCTTGGGTATAAACCGCCTTTTATTACTCTTAGTTTGGGTGCAATGTTTTCTAATGATGGATTACTTACGTTTGCTTGTAAAACAGAATTGCGTTTTTTTACGTCAAACATTTTTGATTTGCACGAGTTGGTGCAATACTTTTTATCGCTTCTTGTGCGTGTAAATTCTGCTTTGCAAAACAAACATCTTTTACCTTCTAAACTCTTTTTTAATTGTTTTAATGCGCTCATGGTTTCCTTTTTTTTATGTTTTTACTTTTTTGTTTTAGTTGCTTTGATTTGACAAGACAAAGTAACGGCAACATAAAATAACCCAGACTGGATTTGACTGGAAACTGAACAACCATGCACTTTTTGACTGGTATTGACTGAAAGTGATTGGATTTGACTGGAAATTATTTACGCAATAAGTGACGTAATTATGGAAATTGGGATGGAAATTGACATAAAAAAACCGATAGTTTGTGCTATCGGTTTTTAAATTGTTGGAATTACTTAATTACTTGCCAAAACATATTATTAGTTCCCAATTTGGAGGAAATTTCTTTTCGTTCCAAATAGCTTTAATTTTAGCTTCAGTTGCTATTTTTTTGTCTGTAATATACAACACACCTACAAATCTTTTATATTTCAAATTGTCTTTATAGTTGTTTGCATCAGTTTTAATCTCATCTATAAAATCATCAATTTTTTTAGTGGTACTATTAATGTATTTGTATTCAATTGCTAATTGAATTTCGGGAATCAAAATATCTGCATTATACTTTTTTGTTGCAGCGGGAAAGCTATCCTTTCTACCGCCTCGTGTTGTTGGATAGTATAGTTCCAACACCCACTTAATTTCATTATAAACATCCTCTTCACGTCCTGTAATTTTTTCGATGTGTGATATTATTGCTCCAGTATTATTAAGTAGATTAATTACTCGGTTATAATCTTCGTTCGCTTTACGAGTTCCTGTTAGCACGTCAAAAGGTTCTAAAAATCTCTTATACTCAAACAATAAAATAAGTTCTGCTTCTCCCTCAATGAAATATTGACTTTCAGCGATTATTTTTTCATCGTCTTCAATTAAATTATCAAACTTCTCCTTAAATGTTTTTAAAAATAAAGGCATTTTTTTTAATTCTAAATACACTTGAATTAGATAATGTAAGGTCTTGATTGATTCTCTAAACCACTGATTTAAGTGTTCCTTTGTTTCATATTCTTCGTACACATAATCTCCTATTACTACATCAAAATGCTTCGCTTCAATCTTAGTATAGATTTGTTTTATCTTTAGTTGTACGTTGTTTAATTCAATATTTTCCATAGTCCTATTATTTTTATAAAGATAACAATAAAAATTGCCAGCTTATTTCAGACTGGCATTCCTAAATTTTTATGAAATAGATTTTTAAGTAGTTTCGTGTGTAATTTCAAATGGTCTTCCAATATCAAGCAATGTCATTATTTGCTCCACTTGCTTCACATTCCAAAAATGACCATTTCTTTCTCCTAAGTGATGTCTAATTTTAGCCATCCTTCTACGGTGGGTACTTTCACTCGCATTAAAAATTTTAGCCAATTCTTTGTTTGTGTATGGCTTAATCACAACCTTCATAACTGTTGTTTTCATTCTACCTCCTATATTCTAAATTTATTTTCTCTTTACATAAAAATTAGGCATTGTATCGGTTTAAAAAATCTTCCGATGATAAGTGTAACAAAGCTGCCATTTTTGCCACACTTAGGTTTTGTTTGTTTCTATAATTCGTTAATAAATCACGAACCATTTTATACTGTTCTGTTTTTACATCCAATTCTTTTGGCTCACGTCTTCGGATATTTAATTTATTAAACTGTTTTACGATGTAGTGCTTTTGATTGTAGGATATAAGTTCTAAATCGCTTGCTCTGTATAACAAGGCTTGCATAGATACTTTCCACTTGCGTTTTAAATCGCCTAGTTTAGCTAGGGTTAAATCCTGCAAATCATTTTTAATTTCTTTTTCGGGCATTAAAAATTCGGCTGCGAATAAATTTGCTTCGTGTGATAAATCCCTGTCATACTTTGGCTCGGTATGTAGGTGCATAATTAAGTGTCCTAATTCATACGCTAACGTAAAGCGTTGCCTATCGCCCAACAACGCTTTGTTTGTTACTATGATGGGGTAGTGTTCATTACCAATAGTGCTGCGACCATCAACACGCTCGGTATTAAAATCTAAACTCAATAAAATTATTTTTTGATGTTCTAAAACTTCGCTTAAATTTTCAATCACGCCTTTATCCATTTTCCATAGTTTGCGTAATTGCTTGGCGCACTCTTGCGGTGTGCCGTATTTATTAACGTCAAGCACAGGTAATTTAGGTTCGCCAACACGCATGGTGTTAAGCATAATCTCTATGTTTAGGCGTGATATGTTTATGTTTGCTTCTATTTGCGAAATGATTTTTGCTGCCACCACATCACGTTTACGATAGCTTAGCGAGAGTGGCATTATTTCGCCTTTTTGATAAAAGAAACTTTCGGGATAGTTTAAAATTAAAGTCAATTTTTTAATAATGTCATTTGATACCGCCATGCCTTCGTTTTCCCAGCGTGATACGCTCGAACTGTTTACATCCAATTTTTCAGCAATTTCTTTATTTTCTAATCCTCTTGATTCTCTCGCAATCGAAAGCATTTTTTGATTTATTATTTCCACTTGGTTCATTTTACGTTTTTAATTGTTGCCTCGACAAATGTATATGATATTTCCAAATGTGCGTATTAAATTGCGTAATATATTGTTTAAAATATTGTTGATTGTTGATTTTCAAATGAATAAGTTTCAAACAGCGATATTTAAAATCAACGTTAAGAATAATTTAATGTTAATTTCATATTATCAAATCGACTTTATGTAAGAATTTGATATTTTGAAAGAAATTTTTAAGAAAAATTTGTTTTTTATCAATTGTTTTATAAATTTGAACTACACTAAATACAAATAATTATGAAAACAAAAAAATTCGTATCAAAATTTTTTACGATAAAACAATTAAAATCGATAGCGGTAATTACTCTTAGCCTTAATTGCATTTCTATGTTTTCACAAGGAAATGGAAATGGTCCTCGTTGGTCTCCAAGTGGAAACACTGCTAGTACGGGTGATTTCTTAGGAACTATGAATGCTTTTCCATTACCAATCAAAACTAACAATATAACTCGATTTACTTTTGATACAAATGGAGATTTAATTTTTAATTCTTTAGCTAATGGCACTAGTAATAGATTAATGACTTTAGATGCTACGGGAAAATTGTCAGCTCTTAGTGGAACATCATTAAATAATCTATTTAGTAGTAATGGTATAGGTGTTCTTCAAAAGTCAGGTAATGATTATTACTTGCCAACTGGAAATTTAGGTATAGGAATAGCGCCTAGCTCTGCTTTTAAATTAGATGTAATTGGAGATGCTCGCATAAGTAATAATTTGTATGTTGGTGGTGGAATTGTTATAACAGACCAAGTGCAAGCTGCAACCCAAATTAAAGGATTAGATTTTAAGGTTGATAATAGTTTAAATGTAACAGGCGCAAGTAATTTTACTGGTACTGCTACTTTTGGAGGTAAATTAGCACTTGGTGGAAGTGGTTCTACATTCGGCATTTCTTATAATCCACCAAGTGGTAATTCACCATCTGTAATAAATTTTGGTAATTTAATTGGGATTCCTGTAACAATTAGTCCTTGCTCTCCTTTTTATGATAACCCACCAACTGTAACTCAATTTGGAAATTTAATGCAAGTGTATAACACTAATGGGGGTAATAATTACTTAGGCGGACCTATTTTAGATATTGGTGCAAAAACTACTGAGAATTACCTAAACTCAAGATTAGCACCTTTAAGTATTAATGCAGATTGTGGTTCAAATGTAAACATAGTTCCGACTGGGGCAGGTGATGTTGGTATAGGTGGAAATGCTCAAAATGGTTTAAAATTAGGAGTTACAGCTACTAATATTGGTTTTTGCGTAAATACAGTACATCCTGCTGATTATAATTATAATACTAAATTATATGTAAACAGAAATAATAGTAAAGCTATCGGAATTTTTAATACAGTTACAAATTCATCAGGTGATGAAAATTTTGTGGTTTACGGTGATGGTAGAACTGCAATAGGTGGGAATTATATTCCCTTCGGCTACAAACTTGCTGTTGAAGGTACAATGATAGCTGAGGAGGTTGTAATACGACTAAGGCCGAATTGGCCTGATTATGTATTCAAAAAAGATTACAAATTAATGCCTTTGTTAAAAGTTGAGGAATTTATCAAAAATAATTCTCACTTGCCAAATATCCCATCTGATAATGAAATTCAAGCTAATGGCTTACAAACAGGTGAAATGATTTCTAAACAAATGGAAAAAATTGAGGAACTAACACTTTATTTAATCGAGTTAAAAAAAGAAATAGAAATATTAAAGGCAGAGAATAAAGAAATAAAAAAACAAATTAAATAGTTTAACTTAAATTTTTTTCAAATGAAAAAGCTATTAACATTTACGTTTGTTTTTGCAGTTTGTTTAAATAATATATTGTCTCAAAGCAATGTGATTTTAAATAGTGTAATTACTCCCGGTAATTATACTGCTCAACAAGAAATAAGATTAAAACCAAATATGCTTGGTTCACCAACAGGTGTAAATCAAATGCATTTATATATTGACCCAACAATTCCAGTTAACGCAAATGCTCCAAACTCAACTTCAACTTTTGGTATTCCTCCTGTAAATAATAACTTAGATTTATCTAAACCCGTTGGAAGTATTCCTTACTCGTTTAATGTAAGCCCTGTAGGTTCCGCTGAGTGCTCCATACCTATAGAAGTTCCAGTAGGTACGAATAATATGAAGCCAAGCTTATCACTTAATTATTCTAGTATGTCAAATAATGGAGAATTAGGAAACTGGTTTATCAGTGGTATGCAAAGTATAACAAGAATGCCTCAAACGTTATACCACAATAATAATATTAGAACGGTAGATTTAAGTAATGCAGATGTATATTCTTTAAACGGGAATAGATTAATTCCTGCAACAGGCGCTAATGGCGCAAATAGTACTACTTATAATTTAGAACAATATGGCTTTGATAGGATAACATCTTATGGAAGTATTGGTAATGGGCCTAGTTGGTTTAAAGTAGAAACAAAAGATGGTTTAATTAAAGAATTTGGAAACAGTTCTGATTCAAGGTTAATACCACTCTCTCAAACCACAGTTTATGAATGGAAATTAAATAAAATTTCTGACCAAAATGGAAATTACGTTGAGTATATTTATAACAATAGTAATGGCGAATGTACTATTAAAGAAATTAAATATACTGGTAATTCTGCGGCTGGTATTGTACCGTATAACTCAGTTAAGTTTTATTATAATTTAATTGATGAAAAAAATAGTGTTTATTTAAACGGGGGCGAGCTAAAAAGAAATTCGATTTTACGCCAAATAGAACTGTATAGTGAAAATAATTTTGTTTGCCAATATAACTTTGATTACACAAAATATTTTAATAATACGTACTTAACTGAAGTTAAACTAAAAGGGAATGATTATACTGAATTAAATAGTTTAAAATTAAGTTATCAAAACGATACTGGTAATCCAGTCTTTCAAAATTCAAATGGATTAGCTGGTAATTATTTTAAAAACTATCAGTTGGTAGACTTTAATGGAGATGGCTTAAAAGATGTTATTGCTTTTAACGGGTTTTTAGTTCCCGCTTCCAACTCTTCTCCAATAGTATGGCAAAATTGGACAGTTCATAAAAACATTGGTAACTCGGCATTTACTCAAATAAATCAGAACACATTTCCTTCAAATTTTTCAGTCATAGATTATTTTCCTGTTTCTAAAAATGTAGTTGGGAGTATGATATATTCCTCTTACGATTTTAATGGTGACCATAAAGAAGATTTATTATTGCGTGGTACAACTGGCAATAATGATGTTTTTAATTTCTACTTTTCAAATGGTAATTCAGGTTTTACTTCAACTCCAAGCAAAGTAATAAGTCTTACAACAACAAATAGCACTCCTATTAGTCAAAATAGTTTTTGGATTGTTGATTTAGACGGCGACCAAAAGTTAGATTTGTTATATTATGACAATACCAATTCGGGTGGTAATAATTATGATGTTAAAATTTGGTTAGATATTGCAAATACAACAGGTACTCCTAATCATGTGTTAAGTACAACACAATTTAAAATAAAAGATGCAAGACCAATGGATATTGATGGTGACGGCAAAACTGAATTGCTGGTTGAAAGTACTACTGGCACTAATAATTTTTCTATACTGTCAATTAATTCTTCAAACCAATTATTCACAAACACAATTCCATATTCTTCGCCTTTATCCTATAATCAAGTAAACTACAAAACTTTTACTTCTCCAAACGGCTATTTTACTAACACTTTTTATGTGAAATTAGATGGTGACTTTAATGGTGATGGAAAAACTGATTACATTTTATCTCAACAAATGGGGCCTTCAAGTCCCACTCCATCATTATGGAAATATGAAATGTTTATAAATAAAGGCGATAACACTTATTCTTCTCCAATATTGTTAAACAAATCAGGATTAGGTTTACTTGAACAGCCAACTATTAGTAATTCAAGTAATTCTTCGATAATTAAAGGATATTACTACACAACAGATATGAATAACGATGGTAAAACTGATATAGTTGAAATTTCTGGTGCTAATATTAGTGTTTATTTCTCAAAGGGATTAAATGGCGATTACTTTTCAAAAGAAACATATACCATCCCTAATACTTATAATTTAAATATAATTGATTTTCAGTTTGCTGATATAGATGGAAATGGAGTTACAGATATTTACTCTAGCTCATCTGTTTCGTTTAATGTACCCTTTATAATGTATTTTTATAAGGGTGAAAAAAGTAAGTTAATAAACGAAATAGCCGATGGTTTTGGTAAAAAAACGCAGTTCAGTTTTAAATCAATGTCTGATGCAACCTCGTACACAAATACACAATCTAAAGTATATCCTGTTAGTGTACCAACTATTCCAATGTTTTTAGTAAATTCAGTTAGTTCTTCAAATGGTATTGGGGGAAATAATATTATAGATTATAAATACGAAAACTTATTGGTACATAAAGGTGGTAAGGGTTTAATTGGATTCGCAAAAGTTACTAAAACGGATGTTACATCAAGTGCTAAACAAGTAGATGAGTATGACTTTAATATAGTAAATTTTAATTTGTTTAGTGTAAAAACATCTATTTACAATATCCCTTCAAATACTCTTTTAAATGAGCAAATTCCAAATTATCAAAACATTACGGTAAGCGGTAAGTCTTATTGGCAAATACTCAACAATACAACAACTAATAATTTAGTTAGCAATTCAACATCTTTTCATGAATATGCTTATGATTCTAATGGCAATGTTGTTTTAGATAGAATAAAAATAAACAACACATTTGATGTTGATGAAACCTATTATAGCGGTTTTGTTAGTAATGGTTCTTGGCTTCCTACAAAACCAACATCGGTTTTAAAATTTATTACACGTACTGGTAAACCAAGTGTAAATAAAACATATTCTTATGCGTATGATGCAAAGGGAAATGTAATTACTGAAACTAATGAACCCTCGAATCCAAAATCGTTAGTTACAAATAACACCTATGATGCAAATACTGGTGTACTTTTAAGTAAAGATGTTAGTTCACCCAGTTCGGGTTTTCCAAATAAGTTAATGTCTTATCAATATGATACAAAGTATAGAATACCTATTAAAGAATATAATTCTCTTGGTCAACATGAAGAATTTGAATACAATTTTATTTGGGCAAAACCAATTAAAAAAACAAATTTAGAGGGATTGGTAACTTTAATTACTTATGATGGATATGGGAGGATTAAATCGATTAAAAGTCCAGACAATAATATAGTTTCTTACAATTATGATTGGGTTACTCCTGCCGATTTTGTTGGTGGCGACCCCTTAAACACAAATAATTGTTTGTACAAAATAAAAAAGGCAAAAATTGGTTTCCCTGAATCTATTGAGTATTTTGATATGTTCAACAGAAAAATAAGGAATGAAAATGGTGGTTTTAACTCGAAAGAATATCAACAAAGTCAATATGACGCAATTGGAAATATTATATCACAAACAGGACCATATCATTTAGTTTTAGGGAATACATTTATTCCATTAATTACTACTAATACTTATGATAATTTAAATCGATTAACTAATGTCAGTGAAAGTGACGGTACTACTACAAAAAATACAAGTATGGTTTATACTTATAATAATGGAGACATCACAATTACATCGACTGCGCCTGATGGAAAAATCACTTCAAAAACAACTGACGCAAGTGGCTTGATTAAAACTGTAGTTGATAATGGAGGTACAATTTCATATGATTATTATAGTAATAGATTACCAAGTACGATATTGGTTAATGGTTTACAGTCAAATTATTTTGAATATGATATTAATTTTAAGCAAACTAAATTAATTGATAAAGATGCTGGAATTACATTATATAATTACAATGCATTTGGAGAATTAATCTCTAAAACTGATGCAAATAATCATACTTATAATTATACCTATGATGCATTGAGCAGAATAACAAATAAAGTTGGGCCAGATGGAAATTACGCTTTTCAATATGTAAATTATGGTATTGGTTTAAATAAAATCCAACAGGAAACAGCTCCTAATGGATATTATAAAAAGTATTATTATGATATATTAAGCCGAAATAACAAAGTTGAAGAAAATATAGGTGGCCAAAACTACATTACAGAATTTACGTTTGACCAATATAACAGGTTGGATACTAAAAAATACCCTAGTGGATTTACAACAAAAAATGTTTATACTTTTAATGGAATGTTAAGCCAAATTAAAAATCAACAAAATAACCAAGCTATTTGGCAATGTACAAAAGTTAATCCTTTAGGTCAAGTTTCAGAATATTTGAGCGGCAATGGTGCTTTAACACAAAATACCTATAATAATTTTGGCTTACCTGTACAATTAAACACCGCTGGCATACAAGTCTTAAATTATAATTTTAACATTACTAATGGCAATTTAGTTAGTAGAACGGATGGCATTTTAAATAAAACCGAGAGTTTTGTTTACGATAATTTAGATAGGTTAACACAAGTTCAAATCTCTTCGCTACCAAATTTTAATGTTACTTATAATAATAGCGGTAATGTTTTAACTAAAACGGGTTTAGGTGCTTTTACTTATAAATCTAATAAACCTGACGCCATAAATACTGTTGATAATACCAATGGACTTATAAGCTCAAATCAACAGGACATTACTTTTACATCTTTTAATAAAGTACAAACAATTATAGAAGATATTTATCAATATAATATTTTTTATGGCGTTGACCAAGAACGAAGTTTAAGTACATTTTATGTAAATGGGAATTTAGATAAAACTCGTACTTATGTGGGTGCTTACGAAAAAACGGAACAAGGGTCCAACACGCTGGAAATTAACTATATTAACACACCAAGCGGTACTTCAGCTATGTATGTGGTTAATAATGGTGTAGGAACTATGTATTATACATATCAGGATTATTTGGGTAATGTGCTTAAAGTTACAAATAGTGTTGGGGCTGTGGTAGCAAATTTAAATTACGATGCTTGGGGAAGAAGAAGAAACTCGACCACGTGGGACTATTCTTCTCCTACTCAACCCCCAAATTGGTTGTATAGGGTTTATACAGGACATGAGCATTTGGATGCCTTTGCTTTAATTGACATGAATGGTCGTTTTTACGACCCTATATTGGGACAAATGCTAAGTCCAGACCCATTTAATCAAAAGCCGGGGTATACTCAAAATTTTAATAGATACGCATATGCTTTCAATAATCCATTAAAATTTAACGACCCCAGTGGGAATATTTTTGGAACTGTTTTTGGATTTTTAAAAGGGGCTTATGATGTAATAACAGGGGGTGGTTTAGAATTTTGGAATGGTAAAAGTAGTTATGTTTCTAATGCTTGGGACAAAGCTGGAAATTCTTTTAAGAATGGTTTAAGGATTGATGCTGGATTATTTAAAACTGACCCAAATAGAACATTTGGAGGCAGGGCTATACAATTTATTTCACGATTTACATGGGAACTGCCGCAAACTATATTGGGAGATTTATATTCAGGAGTTCGCAACGGTATTGGAGAAGTAACTGATGTCTCTTACTATGGAGGAGCCACTTTGGTTAATCAAAAGAATTCTAAAAAAGGCTTTCAAAGTGGGTTAACGCTTGGTTCTTTTATTAATAGTGTTAATTTGGAGGCTGATCCATATAAAAGTGAAATTTTTAGGCATGAATATGGGCATACGTTACAAAGTAGAATGGTTGGACTTCTTTATTTACCTTTTGTAGCTGCGCCAAGTTTTGTAGGAGCGTTTTTAGATTATAATGTTGGGATAAATAACCATGATGAAGAATGGTATGAGGTAAATGCTAACAGAATGGCTAAAAGATATTTTACTAATCATGATAAAAATTCTTTAGACCCAAGTAAAGGCGGAATAAAATGGGATAATTCAAGCTATCCAACCAAATATGTTTTCAATTGGTATACTATACCATCAATTCTTATTGGAGGATTAGTAATATTTTTAATTTTATAAAATCATGAGGGTATTTATTTTACTTATTTTGTCTGTTTTAATAAAAGGATGTTATGTTGGAGAAGCATATGTGAACATTTCACTGCTTAATAATTCCAACAAAAAAATTTTATTTCTCGTACAAAAATCAATTGATAATAGTTTAATACAATCCTCAGATAATCTTGTAGCTGTTGAAAAAAACGAACAACAGAATAAGTCTTTATCGCTTAGTAATTTGAAAACAAGCACAGAGAGTAATGTTCATGTCTTCGTTTTTGATAATGATTCCATTCAAAAATACAGTTGGACTGAAATAATCGCAAAACAGAATTATTTAAAAAGGTTTGATTTAAAAGTTTTTCCGAGATATAAGGATAGGAAAAAAAACGGAGAAAATTTAAATTTAGTTTATCCGTAGTGAAATAATTATGATAAAAAGAAAAAAAATTATAACGCTTTTTTTGATTGTGGTTTTCATGAATTGTAAACCAAACAAACGATGTCATAATTCATTGCAAATCGTCAATAACTCAAATAATAAAATTTATATATGCCAGAAGATGGAAAATTTTGGAAGTGGACTTTATAATTTGAGTATTGTTGCAGAATTAGAGCAAGGTGGTATTTATAAGAAAAATACAGGTAAATCATGTATTGAAAAAATTTATACCGAAACAAATCCATACTCTTTTTATGTCGTAGACCCATCAAAACACGCTAAAGAAGAGTACATCCTCGATTCGTTATATACAAAAAATAAAATTTTAAAAGAATTTAATTTAACTGGATTGGAGATAAAGAATAGTAATTTTGTAATAGAATACCCATAATTTTTTATTTACATAATAGATGAATTTTAAACTAATTAAACTTGTACTCATATTTGTAACCTTAATTATAGTTACAACATTAGTAAGCTGCAAAAAAGATTATACCTGCAATTGTACTGTTAAAGAAACAAATGCTAGTGGCAACATTACTACTAACGATAAATTAACAATTAACTTAAAAGGTGTTTCTAAAAATACTGCTAAAACAAATTGTGTTAGCTACGAAGCAAAAAATGAAACTAATAGTGCAACTTTAACCTATGATTGTGTTTTAAAAAAATAAATGATTAAAAATATTTTTATATTAACTTTAGTTTTATCATTAGCATCTTGCAAAAAGGATAGAATATGCAAATGTGCTGTGGTAATCAACTATACTGCTGGCGGAACGGTTTATCAGACAAATCAACAAAACATTACAATTACTTACAAAAATGTAAACAAACGTGTTGCAAAAAAAAATTGTGTTAATGCCTCTTTAAAATATAATAGCTCTCAAGATTATACCACTCAAGATTGTAAAATTCAATAGAAAAGATATGAAAAAATTAAAATTAATAATTATTGCTTTGGTAATTTGCTCAATTGCAAAAGCACAACAAGTAAGTTATAATCATGATGCTCATGGTAATCGCACTCAAAGAAAGTTGGTTGTTTTATCTTCTAGTAGCCGAATGAACCCAAAAGATAGCAGTACTTATAATGAAGAAACAATGAAGTTAGCTATGGAATATGGAGTTAGCGTGTTTCCAAATCCTACACAATCAAATGTTAATTTGGCTTTAAATAAACTTCCTGAAAATGCAACATCTACAGCGATTTTACTAGATAATATGGGTAAAATATTACAAACGTTTAATAACGTAAATACAAAAGAAGAAATACCTTTAACTAATTATAAAGCTGGTATCTATTATTTAAGCATTACTATTAATGAAAAAGATAAATTATTTTATAAAATCGTTAAACAATGATTACAATCGTTTAATTTTAACTTGATTAGATTGTAGCCAAATGCAGTATTGATTTACTTTTTAAAAGTCAGCAACCATTCTCTAGCTTCGTTTATATCCGTAAAATATTTTTGCGGATATTTTTTTGATTCAAATTTTTTAATAAACGATAGCACACCCGATTTTAATTGAGAAGAAACAACTATTGCTCGAGCCTTTGTTTTGTTTAAAGTTGTTTCCTTAGTAGCCACTTGCTTTGCTTTAACTGAAATAGTCCAGTTATTTCTCGAATCAAGTAGTTTTAATGCAGGTTTATTATTTGATAGATAACGTATTATCAAATTCAAATCAAAAATATCGTATTCATCTACATCAACGGCATCAAGCATCTCAATTAAAATGATTTCATTGTCATCAATTGAGATTTCTGCTATTCTCGTTGATATTTTGCGTGATGTAGGAAGTTTAAATGTGTTTTATGTTGTTATAAATCCCAATTACACACAAATAACGCTGTTTTTATCTACAAAAGTGCGTTTATAATTGAAAAAAAGTGAATTTTGTCGCTTTTATTTCCTTTTATCAATTTCCTTCAAATGCTCCCGAAATGCGCCACAATCCAAGCATTTTATCCACATCTACTTCTACAATTCCATCCCAACTTTCAAAGTTTTGTTTTCAACTCCATCATAACTCACTAAACTTTGTAGTCAATTTTTCAATCTCTGAAAGTAACTACTACAAGGATTGCAATAATCACTCCTAAGATTTAAGCAATCTATATCACAATAGTAAATAGTTGTTGCCAATTAAAACAGTTTGTTACAATAATTGCTACGAGGTAATAGGGGTTAAAAATCCAATTCACTCCAGTTTTGATGTAACCATCTTTGTATAAAAATAATTATAAACCTTTGCGGTTTTAACTATCATTATATTGATTATCAATGCTTTATGGCATTAAATTTGTATCTTCGTAGTTATAACCCAAATTAAAAAATGGGCAATGAAAAAAGGAAAATTAGTAGAACTGGAAGCAAAACAATTAATCAAACCGAAAATTTGTATTGAAGAATTTAAAAAAATTATGAATAAAAATGGCGACAATTTTAGTGATGACGAGATAAAAGAAATTAGGGATTTTTTATACAACATTGCTGAAATAGATTTTTTATTGTACCAGCAATACATAAAAGAAAGGGCAGAGGAACTAAAATTAACGAATGAAAATATAGAGGAAGCTAAAATCATCTCTTTAGAAAACAATGACCAAGAAAAAAACACAAACTATTTAAAATCAGCATAAGAAATATGAAAAGGAAAGCAATTATTTACATTCGAGTTTCAACCGATGAACAAGCCGATAAAGGTTATAGCTTACAACATCAAATGGAACGACTAGAAAAATTTTGTGAGATACACAATATCGAGGTAGCAGCTACTTTTAAAGAAGATTATTCAGCTAAGACTTTTAATCGTCCCGAATTTACAAAGCTGTTAGCGATGTTAAAGAAAAATAAAAATTTAGCGGATATGTTACTCTTTACAAAGTGGGATAGGTTTTCGAGAAATGCTGGCGATGCTTATGGTATGATAAACCAATTAAATAAATTAGGAGTTGAACCACAGGCAATGGAACAACCGTTAGATTTAAACGTACCCGAAAATAAAATTATGTTAGCTGTTTATTTAGCAGCACCCGAAGTTGAGAATGACCGCAGAGCATTAAATGTTTTAGTTGGTATGAGAAGAGCAAGGAAGGAAGGGCGATGGATGGCGACTGCTCCAAAAGGCTATAAAAACACCGTTGATGAGAATACAAGGAAAATTATAGCTCCAAATGAAGATGCAGTTTATGTGAAATTTATTTTTGAAGAAATAGCGAAGGGCGTTCATAACCTAGAGCAAATTTGGCGTATGGCTTTAGAAAAAGGATTTGAGTGCAGTAAAAACAATGTATGGGTATTAGTTAGAAATCCCGTTTATTGTGGCAAAATAACAGTACCAGCATATAAAGAAGAACCTCAAATGATAGTGCAAGGCACACACGAACCAATTATATCAGAAGAATTGTTTTACACCGTACAAGATGTTTTAGACGGACGTAAACGAAACGTGCCTACTAAAAATACAAGTAAAGAGGAATTACCATTAAGAGGGTTTTTAATTTGCAAACAATGTGGTTCGCATCTAACTGGAAGTGCCTCAAAAAATCGTGTTGGCGACAGATACTTTTATTATCATTGCCGTAAAAAATGCAAAGAGCGATTTAGAGCAAGTGAAGCAAATCGTTTATTCCTCAATGAATTGTTAAAATTTGAATTTAAGGTAAATGTTATCGAAGCGTATTATAAAGTGATGCACGAAATGTTTAAACTAAACGGAGAGGATAAAAGTCAAGTTGTAAAGCAAATTAATGCTGAAATACATTTAAACAAGGAGAGAGTTCAAAAGGCACAACAAATGATGTTAGATGGGGATATAAATGCTTCAGAGTTTAGAGATGTCAAAAGCCAGTATCAACCCGAAATTGATAAATTAACTCGTAGGGCTATTGAAGTTGCTTCAATGGATTCCAACTATAAGAAATACTTAGATGATGGCTTTGGATTGCTCAAACACTTTGCTAGTGAATACAATAGAGCAACTTTAGATGTCAAACAAAAATTAATTGGTTCGGTTTTTCCCGAAAAACTAATATTTGATAAAAATGAATATCGAACACAAAATATGATGAGTGTTGTTCATAAAATATGCAGTAAAATCAATGCTTTTGGGGCAAAAAAAAGTGGGACAGAAGATAAAAATTTATCTCTGTCCCACAGGGTGATCCCGCTGGGATTCGAACCCAGGACCCCTACATTAAAAGTGTAATGCTCTACCAGCTGAGCTACGGAATCATTATCACTTTTTGCAGAGAATCGCCTCAATAAAGTTGAGACATTTCGTGTGCGGTTACCAATTTTTAAAATTAGGAATGCAAATATACTTTCATTTTAATCATTTCCAAAATAAATTTTATTCTTTTTTTACTTATTATTGTTTTATAATAATATACGATTTAACACCTTTTGTTACTTTATGTTTAAAACTCTCGAAATAAAATTACTTAAAGGTTTTTGTTCCATTAATTTTGGCGAAACTATTGATAACGTTAAAAAGATTGTAGGTGAGCCCGAAGAAATTCAGCAGTTAACGGATGATATTTTACTTACTTCTACAACAGTATACCATTACTGGGATTTAGGATACTCTTTATTTTTCGATAATAAAAAAAACAATACCTTTTGTAGTGTAGAATTGGATAACAAAGAAACTTTACTTTTTAATGAAAAAATATTTTTACTAAAAGAAAAAGATATAATTGAGCTGTTAAAAACAAATAGCTTTACATTAACCGATACCGAAATACACGCTTGGGGCGAAAAACGATTGAGTTTTGACGAAGCGGGTTTAGATTGTTATTTCGAAAATCAAAAAATGGTATCCGTAAATTTTGGCATTATTAGTACAGGCGAAAATTTCTTTTATTACCCAAATTGATTTTTACTTTCACGATCCGCTTATTTTTATTTACGTAAAGTTTTGTAATTTAAATTGTTATTAAACTTAAAACCAACTTTTACAAAGCAATAAATTAGTGTAACTTTACAGCACAATCAAAAATATGCCAGGCACAGAACTATTTGGCGCTGAAGAGCGCAAGGAAATTGAAGATGTATTAAGTACAGGAATTATGTTTCGTTTTAATCACGATGCACAACGTAACAATATTTGGAAAGCCAAAGACTTTGAGGCCGAGGCTAAAAAAATTACCAACGCTAAATATGCATTAGCGGTTAGTAATGGTTCTGCTGCAATTTTAGCTGCTTTGGCGGCAAGCGGCATTGGCACAGGCGATGAAGTTATTTGCCCGCCATTTACATACATAGCAACTATTGAAGCAGTGTTAATGCTTGGTGCTTTGCCAGTATTTGCTGAGATTGACGAAACGTTATGCTTAAGTGCCGAAGGAATAAAAAAAGTAATTACACCAAAAACTAAAGCTGTATGCCTTGTTCACATGTGTGGCGGCAATGCTAATATGGACGAAATTATGGCGGTTGTAAAACAACATAATTTAATTTTAGTAGAAGATGCCGGGCAGGCCTTTGCGGCTTCTTACAAAGGAGTTTCTGTAGGTTTATTTGGAAAAGCAGGTGCGTATAGTTTCGATTTTTTTAAGATAGCTACAGCAGGCGAAGGTGGTATTTTGGTAACGAATAACGAACAAACTTATAAATTAGCCGATAGTTATTGCGACCATGGGCACGACCACACTGGCAACAACCGTGGTATGGAAAATCATCCAATAATTGGGTTTAACTACCGCATTAGCGAATTACACGCCGCTGTTGGTGCTGCTCAAACCCGTAAAGTACCATTTATAAAAGAAAAAAATTTAAAACACAAAGCCTTTTTACAACAAAAACTTTCAAAAATTGAGGGTGTAAGTTTTGCGAAATTAGGGGATGAAAATGGCGATAACGGTACATTTTTAAATATTTTGTTGCCTGATACTCAAGCTGCTAAACGTAGCATTGACGAATTTAATAAAGCAGGTGTTACAGGTTTTAATTATTGGTATACCAATATGTATCATTTTATTAACCAATGGCAACATATTAAAGATTTAAAAACTGCAAGCAAATTGGCAATTGAAGTATTAGGGGCACCACAAGATTATAACAATTTACACTTACCAAAAACACAAGAGGTGGTTGGACGCTTAATTTCTTTTGGTATTCGCTGTACTTGGACAGAAGAAGAATTAAAAAATTTAGCTGATAAAATAAGCACTTGTATTGAAAAGGCTTTGAAGCCAGTCGGGGTTTAAATATAATTTAGTATTATATAACTTACTGATGAGATTATGAATAAAATAATAACCATACTCTTTTTGTTTTTTTATATAAACTCCAATTCACAAACAGTCCAAGATTATATTAATAAAAATGCTATCAATTGCTCAAACTTATCTGACACAAATATTACTTTATACAACTGTCTAAAAAAATTTAAATGTATTTCTGTTGGCGAAATGCATGGAACGTCAGAACCTGCAGCTTTTGTATTGGGCTTAGCAAAAACATTTGTACAAAATAACAAAAAAGTAATTATTGGTATAGAAATTGAAAATAAAAAAATACATTTTTTTTCGAAAAGTAGAAAAATAGCCGATTTAGAAAAATCCATTTTTTTTAATGATTCTGCGAAATATGGGCGAAACAGCCAAGCATGTTATAACTTAATTTTTTCTGCAAATAAAATTAATAGTATTGATTTTTGCTTTTTTGATAGTGATTTAGCTTTTGACGAAAATAGAGACAGCACAATGGCCTTCAATATTATAAAACGATATGAAGCTGACACAAACTCGGTAATAATAACCTTATCTGGCAATATTCATAATATGATTTTACCTTATAATAATAAAAAAACAATGGGTTGTTATTTAAAAAATTATTTTAAAAACAAGTACTTTTCTATTACTAATTTGTATGGCGGTGGCACAATGCATAATAATACTGGCAATAGTTTAAAAATCAATACAGTTGAAAAAACTAATTCTATTTTTGATACTGCGACACATTATAATAATTATTTTTTAGTAGCTAATTTTCAAAATTATTTAAAAGAGTACAATGGTATTATTTATACAAAAACAATAACAGCTTCATTAAATTATAAAAAATAATTGAACACCCACCTCAACACATTACAAAAAAAATTACAACAACTTCAAATTGAGGTTTTTGTAACTGATAATCAAATTACAATTCATTATAACCAACAAAAATTAATTTTAATTTTTTCAAATGATGCTTTGCTAAGCACTAATAGCAATGTACTTCCGATAGATTATTTAATTACAAACTCTGATAAAATTGTTTATTTCGTTCAATCAAAATTACATCTAAATAAAACCGTTTATGCCCGCAATTGCACAATAAAAAAAATTGATAAACTAACCGCTTCACATTTTTTAAACGCTTATCATTTTTTAAACAGTGCAAATAGTGCTTACAATTACGGATTATTTTATGCTGACGAATTATTGTGTGTTGCCACTTTTAGCAAAGGTCGAAAAATGAACCGCTTGTTAGAACATGAACGCAGTTTTGAATTAATACGCTATTGTACTAAAGGTGGCATTACAGTTACCGGTGGCTTAAGTAAAATTATAAAACACTTTTATATCGAAAAAAATCCGGGTGATATTATGACCTACATTGATAAACAGTTTAGTGATGGAAAATCGTTTATTAAAACTGGTTTTAAATTACATAGCGAAACATATCCCAATTATTTTTTAATTAATAAAAAAACCTTTGAAAGAATTTTGATAAAAGAAAACGAAACGTTTGATGAAAATAAATTTTACCGAACTTCTAATTTTGGTAATTTAAAGTTGGTGTACACGCCTAAAAAAATTACTTCATCTTAATCTTACCCTTTACAATAAAAGAAGTTGGGAAATCGCCTTGTATTTTTTTTAAAATTTGAAAGGCTTCTAATTTGGTTTTATAATCGCCAACTAAAACTACCCAATTAGGTTGTTGATATTCTTCGTAAGTAGTAATATCCGAAAAACGCTGTTGAAATTTAGATTTTACACCCCTCATTTTATCTTTATCAGCACCAAAATGAATTTTAATGTGGTATCCGTCTTGCTCTCCACCCGTTAAGTGGTGATACTCGGCTTTTTTTTCTATAAGTTGTTTTACTTTTAATTGCGTTTGCGTTTGGCTATCTTGTGATAGCATTGGCTTAACAGCTACAATAAATAAAAAACATAAAATAAGTTTTATAAAACTACACTTCATACTACGAAGATACGTTATCTAACAGATATATTCAACTATCTATTAAGTGTTACGTGACCTGTTTTACTGTGTTTTTTGCTATCTAATCCTTTATAAGCAATTTTATAAACGTACACATCGTTTTTGCAAGGCGTACTTTTGTATGTTCCGTTCCAACCTAATTTTTGATCGTTTGAACTGAATAATTTTTCTCCCCAACGGTCAAATATCTCCATACTTACTTCAGAAATTGAATAACCAAATGCTAAAAATACATCGTTTAGCCCATCTTCGTTAGGTGTAAATGTATTAGGAATGTAAATGCCGTAATCTGTTGTAATATCTATACAAACTTCATCTTTTGCTTTACAACCAAATTGATTTACGGTTTCAATTACGTAACAACCTGAGTGAGTAGCGGTGATTTTTGTATTAGGGCAAACACTACAAAAAATGCCTTCGCCACTCGTCCAAGCTAATGTACCTGTACCAGTTGCATGTAAAAACATTGGCTCATCCAAATTAAAGGTAGTATCTCTACCAGCAAACACCGTTGGATATGGATTAACAATAACTGATACTGTAGCATCGTGTCCGCAAAACTCATTGTTAGAAACATGTACTGTATACGTAGTACTAACACTAGGGCTTGCTACAACACCTGCAATATTGTTTTGATTTAAACTGCCTGTAGGTGTCCAATTAAATGTATTTCCGCCGCCTGCATACAAAATAACTTTATCGCCTATACAAATAATTTGATTGTTACTTATAGATGGGGTTGTTTGAGGAACAACAATAATTGGCATCATATTAGTTGCGGCACAAACCACTGTACCTGAAAAATTATAACTTGTAATAGTATAATTTGTTGTTACTAAAGGAGAAACTATAACCGATGGGTTTACAAGGCTCGAAATGGCATAATTAGGAGCCCAATTGTAACCCATAGCGCCATTAGCATTTATGGTAGTGCTAATTCCATAACAAATTTCTTGATTAGGCGAAGAAATAGTAGGCGTTGGATAAGGAATTACTGTTACTGTAACATTAGTAGATCCGACACAAAACGAATTATTACCTAAAATTGTATAAACGGTAGTAACATAGTTTGACGCTACTACAGCGCTTCCTGAAGTTACATTTAAACCTGTGGAAGGTGACCACGAATAATTACTAGCACCATTTACATATAAGTTGGTTGATTGTCCGTAACAAATATCCCTATTAGCACATGATAATATAGGATTGGGAATAAACGTTACAGTTTTTACAGCACTTACCGCACAATTATTTACATCTAAAGCAGTTAAAGTATAAGTATATGTTCCACCATTCGGTTCAGAAATGGCAGTTGTAGCACCTAAACTACCTGTTGACCAAGAGTAAGTGTAAGCCGCACCCGTTCCGCCCGATGCCAATCCTGTAAAATTAATTGGCGTTCCCATGCACACCTGAGTAGTATTTGTTGATATTGTTACAGAAACAGATGTGGGTTGAATTAACGTAGTTGTACCGGTAAATAAACATCCTATATTATCTTTTAAAATACACGTATAAGTGCCAACTCCTATACCAGTTGCCAAAGAAGATGTTTGTACTGGATTGCTAGACCAAGTGTAAGTGTATGGTCCGGTATTAGCAATTGGTATTACTGCCACACTTGCTGTTCCATTAGTGCCGTTATTACACGTAACAGATGTATTTGCCAATGTTAAAAATGCTTGAGCAGGTTGAATTATAGAGGTTGTTGCAGTATAAGTACAACCCATGGCATCGGTTACAGCACAAGTATAATTACCCGCAATTAAACCTGTTGCTTGAATGGCTGTTTGTGACGAAGACCATAAATAAGCATAAGGAGCAGTTGAAGTTCCGGTAAGTGCACTAACACTTGCTGTGCCATTTGATCCATTATAACAACTAACCGAACTATTAACGATTGAAGGCGTAAATGTGCTTGGAGAAGTTACTTGAACTGTACCAGAACTTGTGCATCCCGGTGAAATAACTGTTAACGTGTAAACACCACTTGCGGCAGTTGCTAAAGTTTGGTTAGAAACTGTAGATGGAGTTGTGGTATATCCGCCGGGTCCTCCCCACGAATATGTTATAGGTGTAGTAGAATATCCTGAAGTGGCTCCTAAATTTAACGATGTGCTAATACCTGTAGTAACGCAAGAACTAGATGCTACAGCTGTAACACTACACACACAGTTAATATTAAATGTTTGAGTAACAACAGGGCCGCATGGCGCATTTATTTGAGCATATAATGTATAATTACCATTAGCAAGGCTGGTTGCGGTATTAGTTAAAACGGGGCTGTTATTTGTTAAACTAACAACTACGCCACTTGAATTAGTCCATGAATAAGTAACCAAAGGGGTGGCAATATTTGTTGTTAACGAAGCAACAGCATTACCGTTGTTATTACCAACACATATTGGTGTAACAGATAATTGAATGATAGTACAAGTTGTGCTATTAATAGCGGAATAAACTCCACCAAAACCACTTCCACTCACATATAGTAAATTAGTACTTTCGTTTAATTTAATATCGTAAATATATTTATTTGTACTAGTTGCACCTGAAGGAATAGATGGTAATACAGAAAATGCTGTGCCATTAAATTTATAAGATAAAATAATGTTATTTCCGCCAATATATACATTATCGCAATTATCAACAGCTATGCCACCTTGCCTTACCATTGTATTACCTGCAATTGTAGTAAAGCCAATTTTTGCACCTGTAGTTTTATTATAAGCCGCTAAATTAAATCCGTCATAATAATAAAGGTAAGTTGCACTTGATGCTAAACAATTAAATCCGTTAGAACACCCACCGGGTAAAGTACTTCCAACGTAATTGTTTTTATTGCCGGCTTCGGTAAAAGAAGTATAGGTACTCGGAAGATTCCAAATATTGCCGTTAAATGTGGCATTTGTTCTCATAACTTTATTATTAACTATTGAGGCGCCTGCAAAAGTAAAAAATACAGTTCCGGCAGGGTCAATAGCATGTGAAACCACATCTTGTCCCGCACTAGGATTGCCGGTAAAATTTTGTGCAACTATTGCGCTAGTTACCTGATTTACTATTCCTGCAGATGTATTGCCTGCTGTTGAACCGCCAATACCAAAAATATTACCCGTATTACAATAAAATCCCATATCCCACATCTCTGTCCAAGTAATATTTGCTATGGTAATAAAATTATCATAAATTCCATTTGCATCAATTCTCACAATTCTAATGCCCATTGAATTATTAAGGCCTTCGCCTTCAAACGATTTGCCACTAAATTTATCTACAACAAAATTTCCTACAAACTTATATTGAGGATAATCTCCCAAAGATGTCCAACTTTGAGAACCAACAACGCCGCCAAATGTCCAAATTAAAACTCCTGCAGCTGAATATTTTGCTATTAAAAACGGACCAATGCCTCCAAAAACATAATAGTTACCTGCAAAGTCATAATCTACATCGTAACCATAATTATTAGTTGCTAAAACAATATTTGATACCCATGGATCAATAACTAACTTTTGGTTTTTATCGTATCCATTTGGGAAATTAAACCCAATAATATTATTATTTAAAACAAAATTTGAAGCTATTTGAGTGTTGTTTTGAAAACTGATAGGAGCGTGCTCAATAATGTCTTCAACCGGAGTTTTAATTATTACATTTTCTTTTTTTATTGAAATGCCTTTTACATCGCCCGAATATTTTATTTTTACATCATTAATGTCTGATCCCGCATTTAAGATTACGTTATATTTTATGCCACTGGTTTTATCATTTGTAAACACATATTCTATATCTATATTGTTGTAAACATTTTTGTATGTAATTTTTTTGTAACAATCTGATTTTAATTCTTTTTCTCCAAAAGAATGATACCAGCTTTGTTTTTCACTTTCTTCAACAACAATATTTTGATTAGCGTTTTCCCATGATACATTTACATAATACTTTTCTACTGGTTTCAATCCTTTTAGATTACCTTTTTCCAATCTCTCTTTTTGTTCGTGAGTTAAAGGATAAACTTTTTCAATGTAGTATGTTAAACCTGTTGAAGTAAAATATACTTTTTCATCGCCATTAACATAGCCATATAAAACTTTATTACCATCGGGTATATCTTTATTAAACTGACCATTGTTTTTTATAAATACTCTTCTTCCAAATACATCGCCAGAGACAACAAAATTTTTAGATTGCGCAAAAAATACTAATTGAAATAATGTTAATGCAAATACTGTAATTATTTTTTTCATAATGTAATTCTATCAATTATAAAAATAGACTATAATTTACCTTAATACGAACCATTTACTCATTTTAATAGCCGTTTTACTCATTTTATGGGGTATTTTTGTTAAAAAAATGTTCATACCGTAAGTTTTTATACTTTTAAAGCACAAATTTGTAGAGAATACAATATAATAATAAAATGATATTATGAATTACCTTATTAAAAACGCCACCCTTGTAAATGAAAATGAAATTTTTTGTAGCGACGTATTAATTGAAAACGGATTAATTTCGCAAATAGAAAGAGAAATTGATAACACTAAAAACTACACCGAAATTAATGCTGAAGGCTTGTATTTATTTCCAGGAGCTATAGATGATCAGGTACACTTTAGGGAGCCGGGTTTAACCCATAAAGGCGAAATTTACACCGAAGCAAAGGCTGCAGTTGCAGGCGGCGTTACCAGTTATATGGAGATGCCTAACACCAATCCACAAACCGTTAGTGTAATGGAACTTGAAAAAAAATATAATCGTGCGGCTGAATGCTCGTTGGCAAATTATTCGTTTTTTATGGGAGGGACAAACATAAATATTGAAGAAACACTAAAAGTAGATTACTCAAAAGTGTGCGGTTTAAAAATTTTTATGGGAAGCAGCACCGGCGATATGCTTGTGGATAAAGAAAAAACTTTGGAGGGTTTTTTCTCCAAACAAAATTGTTTAATTGCAACCCATTGCGAGTTTGACCCATTAGTAAAAGAAACACAAGAACGTATAGTAAAAGAATATGGTGAAGATTTACCTACTTATTTTCATCCAATAATTAGGAATGAAGAAGCCTGTTATAAATCATCCTCATTTGCTGTTGAATTGGCAAAAAAACACAATACACGTTTGCATGTATTACATATTTCAACTGCTAAAGAATTGTGTTTGTTTACCAATAAAATTCCGTTAAAACAAAAACGCATTACTGCCGAAGCCTGTATTCACCATTTATGGTTTAGCGACGACGATTACAAAACAAAAGGTAATTTTATTAAATGGAATCCGGCCATAAAAACACAATACGACCGGGACAAAATTTTTGAAGCTGTTTTAAATGATACCATTGATGTAATTGCTACCGACCATGCCCCGCACACTTTAGAAGAAAAAAACCAAGCATATTTAAAAGCACCAAGTGGCGGGCCGTTAGTTCAACATAGTATTTTAGCGATGTTAGATTTTTATCACGATAAAAAAATTAGTTTAGAGAAAATCGTTCAAAAAATGAGTCATAATGTAGCCGATTTATTTAGAATTGAAAAACGAGGCTACATTAAAGAGGGTTATTTTGCGGATTTAGTGTTAGTAAATCTCAACAAGTCGCAAACTGTAAATAAGCAAAATTTATTGTATAAATGTGGCTGGAGTCCATTTGAAGGGCATACGTTTAAAAGTACTATTGAAAAAACTTTTGTTAATGGGCATTTAGTTTACAATAACGGAAAGTTTGATGAGAGTAAATTTGGTGAGCGGCTTTTATTTATTGTTTAATTTTTATTCATTCCAAATTTCCCAACTTTTTTCGGCTTGTAATTGCAACATACTGAAACCATTTACTGTTAAAGCGCCCTGCTGTTTGGCTTGTTTTAAAAATAATGTTTCTTCGGGATTGTAAATTAAATCGTAACACAAATGTTGAGGTGTAATAAATTCATAAGGCAATTTTGGAGCCTTGTTATTATTTGGAAACAAGCCCACAGGCGTAGTGTTTACAATTAATTTAAAAGCATTAAAAATATGCATATTTAATTCGTTATAAAAAAAAGTGTGTGTATTTAATTTAGTGGCAGATGAGGTAACAAAATAAACATCTACACCAATTTTTTTTAAAGCATACGCCACAGCTCTACTTGCGCCGCCAGTTCCTAATATCAAAGCTTTATTATGCTTGGGTTCTAAAAAAGGTTTTATGCTTTGCGCAAAGCCATAGTAATCGGTATTGTAACCAATTATTTTCCTATTACTAAATTTTACACAATTAACTGCGCCTATCTCTAGCGCTTCGGGACTTAGTGAATGTAAATATGGAATAATTTCTTCTTTGTAAGGATTAGTAACATTCAAACCTTTTAAGTTTTGTGTACTAAATACGCTAATTATTTCCCTAATTTCAACTAATTCATAATTTTTATATTCGTAGCCCGTTAATTTTAAATCTATAAATTTTTTTTCGAAATATGATTTTGAAAACGAGTGCGAAAGAGATTTACCTATTAAACCAAATTGCATATTACTCAATATTATTGGTTTGTGAATTAATATATAAGAGTTTGCCCGTTATAATATTAACCCCAACGCTGTAATAATTTACATCTGAAAAATTAATTACCAATGTTTGACCATAATAATTAAAATCTAAATAAAAATTATCAGTAGCACTGCTTTTAATAAGATGATTAAATAGAGTATCGCTTAATTGCCATTTAGATTTACCATTATTATTTATGTACTCTAAAACTCCTTTAGCCTCTTTACTAAAATCGGTTGCGTAAAAAAATACAATATTACTATCTGTTCTAAGAATAGGTTGGGCTTTAGGATAAATAATATCGTTTAAAGGTTTAATATTTTTATAATATTTGCTAGAATTAGATATTAAATTATCTTCAACTACGTAATTTTGTATATACATTCCGTTAAAATAGTTGTTGCTCACATTAATTAAATACAATTTTGATTTTTTTGTTTGAGTGGCGTAAATTTGCTCTCTCCAATCATTACCATATTCTTTACGCCTGTTAACTTCATTCGAAGACTGAATAGAATTTAAACCAAAAATGTAAAAATAATCATCACCCTCTTTATTTGTAATTACGCAACGCCCTTTATAAGCTTCATTTTTTACTTCAATTATACCACTTTTTAATTCGGTAAAATCAGTTTGTAAAGTTGTTTTATCAATTACTAATTTGCCAGTATACATATTATACCCCTGTAAACCATTTATTTCAGATACAGCATATAAAATATCTTTTGCAGGAAAAAAATTATAATCAAATTGTTTGTACCAATTAAAAGCGTTTTTCCATTGCATTGCCGCAAGAACCACTTCTTTAATTGTTTGTTTTGTAATAGGATTTATAATTCTTAGCGTATATTTAGCGCTATCTAACGTATTGGTTTGTTGCTTGTAAATTAACCAAATTACCGGACCATTTGTACCAACATAGGCGGCGTATTTTTCTAAAATTGGCGCTTGCCATTTATTATTAAAAAAATTAGTTTCATTTAAAGGTTTATTCCTTAAAAATACAGCCGTAGCTATGCCCGCAGTAAAAAGAGAAATAACTACACTAATTATAATTAAAATAGGTTTAACTTTTTGTTTTGCGTTTATTACTTCATTTCGGGTTAATTGATTTTTTTTTATAAATTCAGATAAATCTATCTCATTACTTTCTGTTTGGTTTTCAACTACCGAAAATGTTATTTGACAATAATTACATTTATACTGTCCTGCCGAAATTTTAAACGTACTGTTGGAGCCGCAACTAGAGCATTGTATAATTTCTTTCATCTACTTTTTAAATTTACTTTTTAATGCTGATAATGCACTATTCATATCATTTGGATCATACTCTTCCTCTTTACTAACGGTTTGCGGCTTAGTACTTTTTGTTACCTGCGTTTCGCCCTTCATAGTTAAGGCAATACGTTTACGTTTAACATCTACTTCGGTAACATTTACCCACACATGCTGCCCTACTTTTACAATTTTGTTAGGATCGTCAACAAAGGTATCGCTTAATTGCGAAATGTGTACCAAGCCATCTTGGTGAACGCCAACATCTACAAAAGCACCAAAATTAGTAACGTTAGTAACTATTCCCGGCAAGCGCATTCCCTCACGCAAGTGTTTTATTTCATGTACGTTTTCATCAAAACTAAATATTTCAAAACTTTTACGTGGGTCACGCCCTGGTTTTTCTAATTCGCTTACAATGTCTTTAAGGGTGGGTAAACCTATGGTTTCGGTTATGTAACTTTGCAGATTAATTTTTTTTCGCACTTCTTTTTGCTCCATTAAATCATCAATGCTACAATTTAAATCTGTGGCCATTTTTTCAACAATATAATAACTCTCAGGGTGCACGGCACTTTTATCTAAAGGATGATTGCCCGTTCTAATCCTCAAAAAACCGGCGCATTGTTCAAATACTTTATCACCCATGCGTGGCACGTCCATTAATTGTTTGCGCGATTTAAATTCGCCGTGCTCGTTTCTATAATTTACAATATTTTGCGCTAATGTAGGTCCAATACCCGACACATAACTTAATAATTCTTTAGAAGCCGTGTTCAATTCAACACCCACTGCATTTACGCAACTTCCAACCACTTCATCTAATTTATTTTTTAAATTATTTTGATCTACATCGTGTTGGTACTGACCTACGCCAATTGACTTTGGATCTATTTTCACTAACTCGGCTAAAGGGTCGGCTAGGCGCCTGCCAATACTTACAGCGCCCCTAACGGTTACATCTTTATCCGGAAATTCTTCGCGCGCAACATCGCTGGCAGAATAAACAGATGCGCCTGCTTCGCTTACTACAATTATCGGAATTGATTTGGGTAACACATCAATGTTACGCACAAACTGTTCCGTTTCTCTACCCGCAGTACCATTCCCAATTGCTATTGCTTCTAAATTATGGCGTTGACAAAACGCTAATACAACCATTTCTGCCTCTATTAATCGGCGTTGCGGTTCGTGTGGATAAATTACAGTATCTTCCAGTAACTTACCTTCTTTATTTAAAGCTACAACTTTGCAACCCGATTTAAATCCAGGATCTAACGCCAAAATAGATTTTTGTCCTAAGGGCGAAGCCAATAACAATTCGCGGAAATTATCGGCAAAAACAATAATCGCTTTTTCGTCGGCTAGCTGTTTGGTAAATAGACGCATTTCTGCTTCGATACTAGGGTGAAGCAATCGTTTGTAACCATCTACAATTGCTTCTTTTAATTGAGCAATACATTTTGAATGGCGCGACGTAATAATTTTTCGTTGGATTAAGTTTATGGCCTCATCATTATCAATAACAATGTCCATAATAAGTACGTCTTCCTTTTCGCCGCGGCGCATGGCTAATAAACGGTGACTTGGACAAGTGGCTGATTTTTCTTCCCACTCAAAATAATCTTCAAATTTTTCACCGGCTTCTTCTTTACCTCTTATAACGCGGCTTTTTATGATAGAAGTTTTTTTAAACTGTTCACGAATGGTTTCACGCACAATAGCATCTTCGCTCATTATCTCTGCAATAATATCGCGCGCGCCTTGTAAAGCATTTAATACAGAAGGCACTTCTTTTTCGGCTGACAAAAATTTTTCAGCTTCTTCAAACACCAAATTACTTTTTTGCTCTAAAATAAAAAGTGCTAATGGCTCTAAGCCTTTTTCTCTTGCAATGGTGGCTTTGGTTCTGCGACGAGGTTTAAAAGGCAGATATAAATCTTCTAACTTACTTAATGTTTCAGCATCGTAAATACTGTTTGCTAATTCGGGCGTTAATTTGCCCTGGCTTTCTATTGATTTTAAAATAGATTCGCGACGTTGATCCAATTGGCGTTGGCGATCAATTTCGTTTTTAATATTAATAATTTGTACTTCGTCTAAATTACCTGTAACCTCCTTACGGTAACGGCTAATAAACGGCACTGTGGCACCTTCGTCCAATAATCGGATAGTAGCGGTAACATCCTGCGTATTTAAACTTAATATATCGGCAACTTTAAAAAATAATTTGGCTTCGCTCATAATAATCTCTTTCGCATAAATATAATTGTATTGCGGGTTTTATAAAATTTGTTTTTTCAACAAAATAAAAAGATTTGTTTTAGTAAATTAGTACGATAATTTTAGATTGATGATAAAAATATTTTTATGGATATTATTTTTTCCACTATATGCTAGCGCTCAACTAAGCTCCATTGTTGATACTTGGAAAGCCGATAAAGATTTAAAAAGTGCCACCATTGGTTATTGTGTGTTTGATGTGAAAACAAATTCGGTAATTGCCGAGTACAATTCGCACACTTATTTAATTCCGGCAAGTACTCAAAAAGCTATTACTACAGGTGCTGCATTGGGAGTGTTGGGTGGCGGTTATAGGTTTGAAACCAAATTGTGTTACACGGGAACATTTGATAAAACAACCGGAATTTTAACCGGTGATTTATATATTTACGGGCATGGTGACCCCACTTTACAATCGGAAAATTTTACAAAAGACAGTGTGCAAATTACCGATAAATGGGCGAGTGTTTTAAAAGAAAAGGGTTTAAAAGAAATTAAAGGAAAAATAATTGGCGATGCCAGTTACTTTGACCGAATTATACCCGGTAACTGGATTTGGGCTGATATTAATAATTATTTTGGTGTTGCGCCATGTGCCTTATCGTTTTACGATAATAAATTTAAAATTTTATACACTAGTAAAGAAGCAGGAAGTAAAGCCGTTGTAGAAAAAACGTTTCCGGCTTATTTAAGTAATAGTATAACAATTAATAGTAATGTTATTTGCAAAGGTACCGAGGATGATGCTTTTGTAACCGGCGACCCATTTGCATACACCAAAGACGTTAGTGGGAAAATTCCGCCTAATAAAACCAATTTTGAAGTAGAGGCTGCCCTACCCGACCCGGCATTACTTTGTGCCGAAAAATTATTTTTATCGCTTATAAAAGTGGGAGTAAAATGCAATCAAAAATTAATACAAAGTAATTATAAACGCGCAGATAGTACAGTTACTAAAACTACTTTTTATTCGCATTACTCGCCAAGTTTAGATAGAATAATTTATTTTACAAATTTAAAAAGTAATAACCATTACTGTGAAACTATACTGCGTGCTATTGGCAAAGGCAGTATGTATTTAGGCATTGATGCCGTAAAAAACTACTGGCAAAAACAGGGCTTGGATGTTAGTGAATTATTTATGGTAGATGGTAGCGGTTTATCGCGCGCCAATACCGTTAGTACAAATTTTCAAGCATCGTTATTAGCTAAAATTTATAAGGATAGTAGTTATTATAAAACATTTAACTCCTCGTTACCAGTTGCCGGAAAAAGCGGCAGTATGAGTAACATAGGCAAAGGTACCTTTTTAGAAAATAATATGCGTGCCAAAACAGGCTATATTAATAGGGCGCGCGGATATTGTGGTTATGTAAAAACCAATAGTGGTAAAGAGTTGAGTTTTTCGATATTGTTTAATAATTATAATTGTAGTGCTAAAGAAGCAAAAACTAAGATTGAGAAGTTTTTAGTGGAGTTGGTGGAGTTGTAATTTTTGTAAAATTCATTGTTACTTCGTGCAGCCATTGGTGATAATTCGATGGGCGTATCGAGAAGCGTTTATAGAATTAATGGTCTCGATACGGTGCCTTTAAATCACTACTAAGCACCTACTCGACCTGACATGCTAATCTGAATTTGATTAAGGTTCTCAACCATAATACCCTAAGAGAACTGAGATGCTGAATCGAATTCAGCATGACTTCTTCATTTATAACAGCCGACGGATATTTTAAAACTATTTCTCTAAAATTTTAAATTCTGTTCTGCGGTTATTTTGGCGTCCTGCATCTGTATCATTTGTATCTATTGGTTTTGTTTCACCATAACCCTTTGCAACTAAACGTGCAGTTGCAATGCCTTTTGCAATTAAATAATCTACAACTGATTTTGAGCGACTATCGCTTAACTTCATATTGTAATCATCAGATCCTTTGCTATCGGTATGGCTTCCTAATTCAATTTTTAAAGTGGGATTGTCGTTTAATAATTTAATTAAACGTTCTAATTCATTTGCAGATTCGGGGCGAATAGTCGCTTTATCAAAATCAAAGAAAATATTACGTAATACTATGATGCTTCCAATTTCTATTTTCTTTAAAGCCACATCTTTATTATATTCCTGAAAATCGGCATTATCCGGTAAATTAAAATTTTCGGAATGAAACAAATAACCATCGCGCTTTACAGCGATACCATAGTTTTTACCACTTGGCAAGGTAACTAAATATTTACCTGTACTACTATTTGATTTGAAGGTTGCTAATAATAAATTTTTATCGTTATCAATTAAATCAATAGTAGCTTCTAAAGGTTTTGTGGTTTTTGCATCAGTAATTACACCTTTTAAAATCATAACTTTTGCCCCTTTTACTTCAACTACACTCTCAGTTTTTAAATTACTTACAGGGTTTGCAACCATTGCCAGTAGCTGATCTTGTGTATTTAATAAAGGTTGTTTTTCAGGTCCTAAAAAAGTAATTCGGTATAAATCTTGGTCTCCAAAGCCACCTTGTTTTGAAGAAGCAAAATAGCCGCGGCTGCCACTTCCGGCCACCACAAAAAACACATCATCATCAGGTCCGTTTATGGGATAGCCTAAATTTATTGGCTTGCCCCATTTACCGTTTGCAAATTCTGATTTAAAAATATCGTATCCACCCATTGCATCATGGCCCTTGCTGCTAAAGTACATTGTTTTTCCATCAGGGTGAACATAAACACCATCTTCGCCGTATTTAGTATTAATTTCAGGGCCAATATTTTTTGCAGGTCCCCACTCACCTTTTGCATCTAATTCACACAAAAAAATGTCGCCGCCACCAAGACCACTTTCTTTGTTTGAAACAAAATACAACTGCCTTCCATCGTAACTTAAACTGGCAGTATTTTCGTGATATTTTGTATTTATATTTTTATTTAAATGAACGGGCGGTTCCCAATCGGCACCAAATAAAACTGTTTCGTATAAATCGCCACCATCTTTAGCCAAATCGCGATAAATATATAGTTTAGAACCGTCTAAAGATAAGCCTGCAACAGCATCGTGGCTTTCGGTGTTTACATTTTTACTTAATGGTTTTGAAAGTTGCCATTTGCCATTTAGTTTTGTAGATATGTAAACGTCTTCAAAAAACTTATTATCACCCTCATCTTTTTTACCACCCACGGTATTATCTCTGCGGGCAGTAAACATTATGGTTTCTTCATCGGCAGTAATGGCGGCACCATACTCGGGGTACTGTGTATTAATAGCAGAGCCTAAATTATCTACAAATACACGTTCGGGGTTAGCGGCAAATTGTTTACCGTTTTTACATTCGTTAATTTTTTTATTCACATCTTCAATTTCGATAGCATTACTTTTAGCTTTTTGATTTAGAAAAACTAAGTAATCATTGTACTTTGCAATGGCATCGTCCCACTTAACATTAAACTGGTAAATCCACCCTAACCAGTAATTAACATCAGGTTCAACTTTTGGATCTAGAGAGTAAGCAGTTTCAAAATACTTTAATGTTTGCGGATTACTCGGTTCGGTAACAAACCAAATAAAACCTAACATATAATTTAAACGTGCGTTTTTTGGATTAAAATTATTGGCAGTGCTTAAAGGAGCTGATGCATCTCTAAAATTGGTAATACCCGACATACGATAATCATGGTGACTAATAGGTGCCATTTTATTGGTTGAAATGAATTGTTTTTTAAAATCATCAAATTCTCTTCTGCCTTGCAAATAAAACTCTATACCAACATCTAATTGTTTACGTGCAATTTTTAATTCCTCTTTTTTACCCGGAAAGTTATCTTTTTCAAACTCAACAGTTTGAGAAAATATATTAAAAGCTAAGCTACAAAACGTTAGTAAATAAAATTTCTTCATCTTAAATAAATTAGTCGTTACACGAGGCGTTAATAAATAATTTTGCACTTTGCACACCAAGTTCTAATGCTTTTTTCCAGTCGGCACAACAACCTTCTTCTTCGCGCAACATTTGCTTTGCAATGCCACGGTTGTAGTATGCCGGTCCGTTTTTCGCATCATGTTCAATGGCTTTATTAGCCATATCTTTTCCTTTTTTATAATCTTTATTTTTTATAGCTATTGACGCTAAATTATTGTAGGCCGAAGAATTAGTAGGTTCTTTTTTTAAAACCTCTTCAAAATCGGCTTGAGCTGCTTTTAAATTATTATTATCAAAATAAGCCGTACCCCTATTGTTTAAAGCTATAATATAGGTTGGATTTGATTGAATAACTTTAGTATATGCTTCAATTGCTTTAGGATAATTTTTATTTAACCTGTAAGCCGAACCTAAATTATTTTGAATAAATTGTAAGTTATTATCTATGCTTAAGGCTTTTTCATAATCTGCTATAGCACCAGCATAATCTTCTTTAGCGCGTTTGGCACTAGCTCTATCATTATACGCATAGGCATATTTTGGATTAGCGGTAATAGCTTTAGTATAATATTCAATGGCCTTGTCAAATTCGTTTGTTTCGTACAATAACATTCCTTTATAATAAGACGCTTCGGCATGAGCAGGATTTAATTTTAAACAATTATCTAAAGCAACACTCTCGCTGTCTTTTAAATTCATATTAAAATAAATTAAGCCTTTATTAAAGTATGTTTCGGGGTTTTGAACATTAATTTTTATTGCCTGATTTATATCTGCAATAGCTTCAGGATGCTTTTTAAGTTGAGTATATGCAACGGCTCTATTGCTATACGCCTTATCAAACGAAGATTTTATTGCTATTGATTTTGAAAATAAGTCTACCGCGGTAGTGTAGTCTTTTTTTTGTAATGATGCTAAACCATTATTGTAATCTAGTTCGGCCTGTTGATCGGTTGTTAAGTTACTCGCTACTTTAACTGTATCTTGCGCATATATTAATTGAGTAGCAATTAACAAAAGGGATAATAAAATTATTCTCATAAAAAATTAAAAATAAAAACTAAATATATACAAAAATTGATAAAAATAAAAGTTTTGTTTTTAAGGTAAATCTGCCATTTTTACATTAAATTCTTTAAAATGATGTTTACTAAATTTATTTTGCAAATAGCTCTTATTCTTGTAGTTACAAGTTTAAATTCACAAACAAAACTTGAGAATTTTTTTGACAATACCAATAAAAAAATTAAAGAAAAAACTTCGGGTAATTTCGAAAAAAAACAAAAAGATTATGATGAAAGCAATTTTAACTATGCAATTTCATTTTTGGATAACAGTGGTTTGTTTGAAGCAGATGAAAAAGGTAACTCTAATAACAATACATTATTAAAAGGTACTAAATTAGTTACGGGCAATTCTGTAACGGTTGAAGACGATGCTTACTCTAATTTAAAAAACGGTGAACTATTTATGGCATCTAATAAATATTATTTGGCCGAAAAAAGTTTGTTACACGCTAAATATTTATACGAAAACTTAAGTTTAACAAAAACGCTTAATTACTCGCAAGTAATTTGCGACTTGGGCTTGTTGTATCAATCTAAAGGCCGATACACACGCGCAAAACCTTTTAACGAACAAGCAATTACTTTGCGTGAAACCATGGAAAATAAAGGTATGTATATAGTTTCTTTAAACAATAATGCGGTTTATTACAAAGAAACCGGCAATTATACTACCGCCGAAGAACAATTTAAAAAAGCCTTAAATATTGCAAATACTATTAACGATAATCTTGCAAAAGCATTAGTTAACAATAATTTAGCCATGACTTATTTAGACATGAATAAGTTAAAGGATGCTGAAACCTACATGAATATGAGTTTAACAGAGGCCATTAAAGTTATAAAAGAGGAAGAAAGCAATTATATTAAACTGCAAATAAATTTGGCAAATATTTATCGCTTTCAAAAAAAATATTCAGAGTCTGAGCAATTATATTTAAAAGCCATTGACATAAAAGAAAAAAAATTAGGTAAGCATCCCGATTTAGCACATTTAAAAAAAGGATTAGCGCAATTGTATATGGAAATGGGAAAAACCACAGAAGTTGAAAAATTATTACAAAGCGCTTACGATATTGATAAACGTAAACTTGGCGAAAATAATCCTGCAACACTTTCTATTCTACAAGAATTAGCAAATTACCACAGATTTAATGCTCATCCCGCGCAGGCTTGTGAATTACTTTACAAAGTAGTAGAAAAGAAAAAAGAAATTTATGGCGAAACTCACCCTAATTACATTCAAGCCCTTGAAGACTTGGCGCTGGCGCAATGGGAATATTCTAAAATTACTGAAGCTAAAGCAAATTATAAAATTGTAGTTGACAATACTTTAAATTACATAAATACTTTTTTTAATTCGTTAAACGATAATGAAAAAACATTGTATTGGGAAAAAACAAACACACGTTTACAACGCTTTTACTCATTTGTAGTTGCTAACCATAAATTAAATGATGAATCGATAGACGATGGATTAATTACACAGTTTTATACCACTTTAATTAATACTAAAGGTTTTTTATTAAGTAACTCGTCAAAAATCAGGAATATAATTGCAAGCAGCACTGATGAAGATTTAAAAAAAACTTACAGTCAATGGCTTGAAGCTAAAGAAAATTTAAATCAAGCTTTTCAATTAAGTAAAGAAGAATTAACACAAGAAAAAATTAATGTTGATAGTTTAAAAGCCAAAGCTGATGTTTTAGAACGTGAGTTATCTCAAAAAAGTTCAGTGTTTAAAGAAGGTACCGAAAACACACTTGTGACAAACGAAACCATTCAAAAACAATTAAAAGCCAACGAAGGCGCAATAGAAATTATTCAATTAAGCAACTACAAAAACGGCTTTATACCAAGTGGCAACTATATTGCACTGGTAATTAAATCTAATAGTATAAAGTTAATTACAATTGGTAATTCTGATTCTATTCAAACCGCAATTGCAGCATTTAGAGAAAAAACAATTAATAAGAAGCCCGAAAACGAAGCTTATTTACCTACTTGGAAACCTTTAGATGAAGAGTTATCAGGGGTAACTAAACTTTATCTATCCCTAGATGGCGCTTACCACCAATTAAGTATTAATGCCTTAAAAGATGCAAATAAAAAATACCTGGTAGATAAATATACCATACAATTTGTAGGAAATACTAAAGATATAATTGATGTAAAAAGAACAGAAAATTTATCGACTAAACCTACCACAGCTTTTTTAATTGGTAATCCTACTTATGGTAAAAGCGGTGCCATTGAACAATTACCCGGTACCGAAGCGGAAGTAAAAAACATTTCAAAACTACTGGGTAACTACAGTATTAAAGTTACTGCCCTATATGGTAACAACGCCACAGAGGCTCAGGTTAAAAAAATAAATTCTCCAAGCATTTTACACATTGCTACGCATGGTTATTTTTTAGCTGATTTAAGCCAAATGGAAACCACAAAAGTATTAGGAGTAGATATTAGCGCCGCTAAAGAAAACCCATTGTTACGAAGCGGTGTATTATTAGCAAACTGTGATAATGTGTTTGATGAGAATTACCGTGCAGCTCCAAACGCTGAAAACGGCATTTTAACCGCATACGAAGCCATGAGCTTAAATTTAGACAAAACAGATTTAGTAGTGTTAAGTGCCTGCGAAACCGGTTTAGGCGCTGTAAAACAAGGCGAAGGGGTTTATGGGCTACAACGCGCATTTTTAATAGCCGGGGCAAAAAGTATAATAATGAGTTTATGGAGTGTTAGCGATGATGCAACAATGCAGCTTATGACCTTGTTTTACACAAATTATGCAAAAAGTGGTAATAAACAACAAGCCTTCAGTGATGCCATTAAACAATTAAAGATAAAATACAAAGAACCGTTTTTTTGGAGCGCTTTTGTTATGTTAAGCAAATAAGGCGGCTATAACATTAGCTTTTTATTAAAATTTAATACAATAAACTCTTACCTTTAACGTTATTACTTGTATACTTTAATTTTAAAAATGCGTTTTATAATTTACAGCTACTGCTTTTTTTTATCAATTTCTCTGTATTCTCAAATTGGGGCACGGCAATGGCAAGATCATTTAGGTTTTTCATATTGTAATTCGCTTACAAGGTTTGGTACTGATATTGTTGCCTCTAACGGTAATGGTTTAGTAAAGGTAGACCAAACAGAATATAGTACCAGCCGCTTAAACAAAATTAATGGCTTACATGATATTGGTGTTCGTTTACTTAGGGTAAATCCTTATAATAATAAACTAATTGTTATTTATGATAATTGCAATATTGATTTAATTGACGCAAATTATTCTATTTCAAATTATTCAGATTTTAAATCAAAATTATTTAACGGTAAAAAAATAATTAACGATGTTACTTTTAGCAATAAATTTGCCTATTTAGCATGTGGCTTTGGGATAGTACTCTTCGACACCGAAAAATTAGAGATAAAGGAAACCTTTTACATTGGTTCTGGAGGCGGTAATTTAGAAATTTATCAAATTGCTTTAAGTGATTCAATAATATATGCAGCAACACCAAATGGACTTTATAAATCTAATTATAAAACAAAGGTTTTAAATAATTATAATAATTGGACTATAGACTCTTTACCAAACATTCCAAAAAATTCGCCTATTGGTAGTATTGCTAATGTGGGCGGTAAAATAGTTGCTGCCTACTCGCCTTGGAAATTAGACAATTCTAAAATCCAACAAGATACCATTTACACTTTAAGTGGCACAACGTGGAGTAAATATTTACAAAACGCATACCCGGCAACTATCAAAAAATTTTGCCACGTAGCTGATAATTCATTGGCGTATATTGATCAATTTGGCCTACAAGTGCGCGATTTTTCTACCAATATTTTAAAAGTATATTTAACTGCTTTTAATGGTCAAAATACGCAACCTAATGATGGTTTTTTTGGAATAGATGGCAATAATAATTTATCCTTTTGGACAGCAGATGCTGTGAATGGAGTCGTTCAAAGTTTTGGTTCAAACCCATATTATGCTCAACAAAGTATAAACGTAAATGGCACAAAAAATTTTGCAGTTGGTAAAATAGATGTTTTTAACGGTAAGGTTGCGGTAGCTCATTCTTTACCTGACGTAGGTGGCGGTTCAAATTATATTTCAAATGGCGTTAGTATTTTAAACGAAAATGCCTGGAATGAATACAGATTTAAAGAAGGCACTAGCAATATACTTGATTTAAACGATGTTTTGTTTGACAGAAAAGATAAAACACGTTATTTTGCCTCATCTTGGTTTTCTGGTTTATTAGAATATAAAGATAATGTATTGATTAAGATACACAATAAAGCAACTAGTGGAATGCCCGAAGTGTATCCTGGGGCAACACGTTGCAGCGGTTTAAGCATGGATAATGCTGGTAACTTATGGTTTGCCAATAGCGATGTGCCTGAATTTTTAAGTGTTTTAAAAACAGATGGTACTTTTCAAAGATTTAATTTTGGTGTAGCTTTATTTACCCGCCGCATTTTAGTTGATAAAAATAATTTTGTGTGGATTACCCATGAAAGAGATGGTGGACTAACTGTTTTTAATGCTAATAATTTTCCTAACGCCCAATTAAATGTAAATTATAAATTTTTAAATAACGCTGTTGGAAGCGGTAATTTAGAATCTAATGCCGTTTATACTGTTGCAGAAGATAAAGATGGCAAAATTTGGGTGGGTACTTCTGCGGGCATAAGAGTTTTTTATAATCCTTCAACTATGTTTAGTAGTAATAATATTGACGGGCAACCTATTAAAATTGTTCAGGATGGAAATGTTGAATTACTTTTAGATAAAGAAACCGTAACTTCTATAGTTATTGATGGCGCAAATAATAAATGGGTGGGTACACTAAGTAGTGGGGCATATTGTTTTAGCCCTGATGGTCAAAAAGAACTTTACCATTTTACTAAAGATAACAGCCCTTTGTATTCTAATGGCATAATTGATATAAATTATGATATTTCTACCGGTGATGTTTTTTTTGGTACAGATGTAGGTATACTGTCTTTTAGAAGCACTGTAATTGAAGGTGGAAAAAATTACGAGAATGTATTTGCATATCCAAATCCTGTAAAGCCTAACTACCAAGGCACCGTTCTTATACGGGGTTTAGTTGATAACTCAATAGTTAAAATAGTTGACGAAAGTGGTAACCTGGCATGGGAAACAAAATCTACGGGCGGGCAAATTGAGTGGAATCTTAAAACACTTTCCGGTAACCGAGTTCAAACAGGTGTATATGTTGTTTATGCCTCTACAACAAATGGCGAACAGCGTGCCGTTACAAAAGTTTTAGTAGTAAATTAATGCGCATTTCCGATAAAGCTATTTTATTACAAACCATAAAACATGGGGATAAAAAATATATTTTAAAATTATATACCTTAAACAATGGTTTTATTACTGCCTTTGCAGTTGTGGGCTCATCACCTAAAGCAAAAATAAAATCGAGTGCACTGCTCCCTCTAAATTTATTAGACGTTGAATTAGTACTAAAACAAAATATGGAGGTACATCAATTAAACGAGGTCTCTTGTTATTATATTACAACTACTATAAATACGTCGTTATTTAAATTAAGCATAGCGCAATTTATTAATGAAACGCTTATAAAAACTTTAAAAGAACAAAGCTCAAATCAACATCTTTATACATTTGTAGAAACCTGCATTAAATTTTTAAATACAAACGATAGCAATTTTACAAATTTACATTTGTATTTTTTAACCGAACTTACAAAATACTTAGGCATTGAGCCGCAAAATAATTTTGATAAACGTAATTGTTTTTTCGATTGCCGCGAAGGGCAATTTACACCTGAAAATCTTTCTTTTCCGTTAGGATTAACAGCAGAAGAATCGTTTTTACTTTCCGAATTTTTAAAAATAAATAGTTTAAAGGTCACAATTAATCATAGGCAACGCCAACAATTATTAACTATTTTATTAGCCTATTATTCTATGCATGTTCCAAATTTTGGAAACTTAAAAAGCCTGGCTGTATTACAGGAAGTGGTAATGGTTTAAAAGATTTACTACTTTATTATTCTTTGCTGAAGTTTAGATTTTATTAGTTTGAGTAACCTGTTAAATGTTTCCAAATCCATTTCTGATTTCCCAAAAGTATAAATATTTTGAAAGCAATAGATTCTATTTCACCCCGTTATACAACTTACCAATATTCTCTTTTGTTTCGGTTATTGTTTTTAAATCTGCTGCATTATTATCTTTAGCTGTTTTTTCTTTTTGTTCCCAAACGCTTAATAACTCCTTTAAACTTTTTTGGGCACCGTATTTTGTAAATTTGCTTCCTGCCTTAACAATATTTTCAAAATCTTGCGCTGCTACTAATGCAAATGTCGAGTTATTGTTACGCTTAGCACACTTAGCATAATAACTGCAATAACTTATCATTCCAAAACCATTTACATTTTTTAAATTGTTATGAAAAAAATTCATTTGCTCATCAGCTCCATAATTAGCATATAGTTCGGCAATTGTAAATATTATATCGCCACTATTTTCACCTTCAAAAGCTTTAGCTTTTTGCATAGCTAATTTGGTATCTATTTTACCAAATGCATCTAAAGCTTCAGCGCAAATAGCGTAACTCATTTCGCTTAAGGCTTTTTCATTTAAGGCTTTAACTTCGGCATCGTTTGTAAATAATTTATTTAGCACTCTTAAAGCACTAGCACGTACTAATGTTTTTTTATCGTTTGTATATATTTTGGTTAATAGTGTTTTTACTTCGGGTAATTTATCGCCTGATACTTTTTCTAATTCTGAAATGCAATAACTTCTAAGATTATAATAAACATCGTTTTCAGCTGCCCATTTTAAAGTATTGTACGCGTTTATATTACTTAAATTTTTCTCCAATTCTTTAATGGCTTCCAACCTGTCTTCGTATAATGGTGCATTTTTGTATTGAAAAATATATTCTTCGTTAGTTTTAGCATAATCTAAATCACATAACAATTGGCGCTCAGCATCAAAATTTATTAATTGTGGCGTACCACTTGTTTTTACAATAAAGCTTTGTTTTTGTTCCGTAACAGTAATACGGGTGCGTTCTGCTTTGCCATTTACATATACATCAATGTCAATTGGTAAAGTATAAAGTGGTACGTTTTTAAAATCTTGGTTCTGTTCAACTGTTAGTTCTACTGCATTTGCAGATGAGTTATACACTTGTCTGAATTTAATTTTAGGTCGGCCTTTGTTTAAAAACCATTGGTTAAAAAACCAATTCATATCCTTACCCGTTACCTCTTCAAAAGCTAAACGCAATTGATGTATTTCGCCTGTTTTAAATTTATTGGTTTCTAAATAATTTTTTAATGACGCAAAAAAGGCATCATCACCAACTGCTTTGCGTAACATATGTAATACTTGTCCGCCTTTATTATAGCTAAAACCGTCAAACATATCTTCTCTATTTTCATAATTGTAGCGAATTAAATTTACTTCTTTATCACTACCCATATAACCTTGCTTACTTTGGTAATGATGGAAATCAGCGGCGTCTCTTCCAAACTTAAATTCTTCCCATAAATATTCGCCATAAGTTGCAAAACTTTCGTTTAGAGGTAAATTGCTCCAACTTTCGCTTGTTACCAAATCTCCAAACCATTGGTGAAACAGTTCATGCGCAATAATTGAATTACCTTTTTTGTAATCAATCATTTCACGCGTGGTTTGATACACAGTAAAATCGCCATGTAAGGTAGCGCTGGTATTTTCCATAGCGCCACTAACATAATCGCGTACTGCAATTTGCGCGTACTTTTGCCAAGCGTAAGGCACACCAAGTTTTGTAGAATAAAATTCTATCATTTCTTTTGTGTCGCCAAAAATAGCTTTGGCATGTGGTTCGTATTCTTTCTCTACATAATAACTAATTTCTTTTCCGTTCCAAGGTTGGTCTACTACTTTTTTAAATTCGCCTACTGCCATCATCACTAAATAAGGGGCGTGCGGTAAATCCATTTTCCAATGATCTGTTCGGGTTCCGTCAGTATTATTTTTTGTGTCAACCTGCAAACCGTTAGATAGGGTTGTGTATTTATTATCAACGGTCATATAAATATCTTGCGTCATTTTTTGGTTAGGGCTATCAACTGTTGGAAACCAAGCAGAGTTTGATTGGGTTTCGCCCTGTGTCCATATTTGCGGCATTTTGTTTACATCAACACCTAATGGATTAATAAAATACAAACCTTTGTCGCTATTAATGGCGGTGCTTCCACCCATTTTTAATTCGTTTGGTTTAGAAATGTAATCAATAAATACTGTAAATCTATTTTCAGTAGTATAAGTTCTGTCTAAAGTAATTTTTATTGAATCATTTTCGTATTTATATTTTAATGGTACTTTAATGGTTGTGCTATTACTTTGACCCGGCTTATTGGTAGGGTTAATCATTTTATCAGTAGTTTCAATCAGTAATGCCACTTCTTTAATATCAAAGCCGCGTGCACTTAAAAACAATGTGCTTAAAGGATAAAAATGGGGTTTTAAAAACAAAGTAGCTTTACCATTGAGGTACGAGTTTTTCCAATCAAAATTTACATCTAAACGGGTATGAATAATGTCTACCAAAATAGAATTAGAAGCTTGATAAACTTGCTTTTTGGATGATTCGTTTGCTAAAACATTTATGGTATCTAACTGTATATTTACTATAGTATCAGTAGGTTTATTTTTGGTAGATTTTTTTGTGGTATTGCAGGCAATTGCAATAAAAGAAATACTAGCAACAAAAAATAGAGGTTTTGAAAACATAATTAAAATTTAGACCACAAAAATGCCATTAATTTGCTGAATAGCAAAAATTTACAGCTTTTTTTGTGTGAATGGGTGTATTAACTGATGAATAGAGTTTTTATAATTTTCTCCAACTCTCAAATGCTATCTTATTTTCTTCCTCCACATCTGTTTTTAATTTTAAAACTGGATTAAAAAAGTAGGTGTTTCCTTTTTTATCTTTTTGTAAAATCAATGTTTTTAATTGGTCGTTGCTGTTTACTGTTAAGGTAATTTCTTCGTCATTTAAAAAATAATATAACCAATGGTTGCAGTTATCTTTTAATAAAATACCGTTAATTGCCATAATTTCATCACCGGCAAATAATCCCGCTTTCCAAGCCGGACTGTAAGGAACTACCAAAATAATTTTTGAAAAAACTGTATTTGCTTCTGTAATTTTAAAACCAAAATAATTTTCTGAAGTATGTGGATTAGGTTGTTTAGTAAAGTTAATGCCTAAATAATTAAAACATTCTTGTAAAGGCTTTTCGTAATCGGCAGGTGTGTAAACAAAATCGGTAAAAAACTGAGTAAAATCTTTTCCGCTAACCTCATTTACTAAATTTATAACGTCTTGCTCATTGTAACCTTTGTTTTGTTTGCCAAATCGTTCATATAACAACACACACACATTGCGTAAAGATTTTTTGGTTTGAGTGGCTTCCAAAATTTTTACATCTAACATAAACGCAATTAAACTCCCCTCATCATAAATGCTGGTTTTTCTGTAAGGTGTTCCGGGCAAATATCCATCTAACCAAGTTTCCCAACTGCTATCGGCTAAGCTTAAATTGTATCGCCCAAAGTTGTGAAAATGTTTGGTAAGGCGTTCCTCAAATGTTTTAAAATATTGTTCTAAACTAAATACATTGCTGCTTAGTAATAATTTATCACCGTAATACGTTGTAAAACCCTCATAAACATAGCCTGTGCGGGAATAGTTTTCTTTACTGTAATTGTAAGGCAACATTTCGGCAGGGCGAATAAACTTAATGTTCCAACAATGAAATAGCTCGTGGCAACTAACGCCTAAAACATCTTCATATGTTTCACCTGTGTTAATGGCATAGCCAGGTCCAATTGCAATTACTGTATTTTTTTGATGTTCGACCCCGTGATAAAATTTATGAGTTAAGACTTGAAACAAAAAATGGTAATGGTTTACCGGACAATCACCCCAAAACTCAATCGTTTTTAATATAAAAGCGGTAAAATCCTTTTTATACAAATCCCAATTGGGTTTGCAAATACCATTAAAATGTAGATAAAAAGTTGTATTATTTAGTTCGTAACTACCAGTTTGCAGGTTTGCAGAGGCGATAAAAGGCGAATCTACAAGCTCCTCGTAATTTTTTGCTACTAGCGTACTTGGGGCGCAAACTGTTAATGATGTTGCAACATTATAATTTTCGGGTATTTTTAATTCAACTACATGTTCTTCCTCGGCCCTACCTACAACCTGCATACAGCAGTGCACCGGGTTAATGTATAGTTGATTAGTATCGGCATAACAGGCGCCGGCGTTTAATTCTGCCGAATAATAACTGTAGGTTACTTTTAAGTGTTTGCAATTTTTAGTATTAATCTGCCAAACGTCTTTGGTTGATTTTGTAAACGTAAGCGCTTCGTTATTTTCATTAAAGACATCTACCCGTTTTATGTTTTTTGAAAAATTGCCTAATTCGTATCGTCCCGGTCGCCATGCGGCAAGCGCTAATTCGGTAATATCGGCGTTAACAGCGTCTATTGTTAAGTCGATATATACATAATGTGAAGCAGGATTTTTTTGATAAAATAAGTAGCGGATCATATAAAAAATTTGTCATAAATGTATATATTTGGATCGAGGTGAAACACTTTTACATATTTTTTTTTATACTTTATTTTATAAGCGTAAAATCGCAAAACTTTGATTCGTTGCGAACCGTTGCGGAATTATTAAAAAACGACAGTGACAAAGTAAACTTATTTTATAAAGAAGGTTTTGCAAAGCGCACCTCCGAGGTACAATACAGCTATCAATGTGCAAAACGCGCGGAGTTTTATGCACAAAAAATAAACCTACCTTATTATGTTGCCAAAGCCAATAATTTATTGGGTATTTTGTATTACCGTAAAGGTGATTTTAAAACCGCACTTTCGTATCATAAAATTGCATTAAATCTTCGTACAATAATAAATGATAAAAAAGGAATTGGATTAAGCCAAGCCAATTTAGGTAATATTTACACCGATTTAAAACAATACAAATTAGCCGAACAAGCTTATTTAAAGGCTTTAGAGATAAATAACGACTTACACAGCGAAAAACAGATTGCAAATACACTTTTAAATTTAGGGGCTTTAAAAGTAGTACAAAAAGATTTAAACGCGGCCAACCTATACTTTAGCAAAGCTAATGATAGAGCCAAAGCCAACAATGATTACGAAATACAAGCCATCTGCTTAAACAATTTAGCTGTTATGCATACATCCTTGCAAAATTTTGATGCCGCCATTGCTAATAGCCAAAATTCTATTAAACTAAAATTTTTAATGGATAACGAAATGGAAATGGCTGACAGTTATTTGAATATAGCAAATGCCTATATGCTGAAAAACGAAATGGAATTGGCTATAAAAAATTCACAAATTGCAGATAGCATTATTACTAAATACGATTATGTTGGCGCAAAAATACAATCGCTTAAGTTTAAGTACAGCTACTATGAAAAAAATAAAAATTTTGAATTAGCTTTAAATTTTTTAAAACAACATTACGCTTTACAAGACTCGATTGATATATTGAACACGGATTATAATTTAGAAAACAATTTTGTAGATACTTTAATACAAGCCGGTGTTACTGATACTAAATTAAAAGCCGAAGGATATGGAATTTATTATTTTTTAGGCTTACTTTTTTTTGTTGCCGTAGCATGTTTATTATTTGCGTTTAAATTTAAACGATGAGCAAAAAAGATAAAAATAGAATTAACGTAGTTTATTCAACTAACCCAAATTTTAAATTTGAAAGCGAAGGTGTTTCTAACGAGGAAACATTAGCGCCTAACCAACAACACTTAAAAGTATATTTGGATAGATTGGGAGGCGGAAAATTTAT
>JAYVGH010000077.1:0-5710 GCA_043772435.1 Bacteroidota bacterium | reverse complement strand
GTCGAGGTAGATGTCATAAAGGAGTTTAAAATTGTCAAACGGATTGTTAAATAGATGTGAAATTACGTCTATTGTAATGTTAAATTTTTGTCCCGTTGTCGTCATGATGCCTTGCCGCTAACGTTTTGCAAGCAGGCGTAAGTTTTTTGCTTGTCCAAGTTATACATTTAGGCGTAAACACGCAAAAAATTACGCTTGCTTGCTGTTAGCGGCTGGGCATTTTGTCCTATTGTTAGAGCGTCTGCTTGAGTGGTCGGCAAATGTGATAGTAAGAATAATATTATTTTTGATATCGAGATAGTTGGTGTCTGTCGGGATGTCTGCGGTGGTTTTTTATGCGTTTTTGCTTGCCGAATTTTACTAAGTTTAGGTCGATACACACAGGCGGGGCGGAAGTTTGCAAACTTATTTTGTGCCAATAAAAAATTAATACTATTGAAAAGAAGCACCAAAATGTGTTTGTAAACGTGCGGGGGCTTAAACACAGGTCGATACGTTTAGATTTGCCAATTTTTTAACAATTTTAACAAATCGAGTACCAATAACAGGGGTTGTTGACCCTATAACAGCATATACTTGATACTAAAACAGAGATTATTGACGTAATAACGGCGATTGTTGATGCTGTGTCAGCGTATACTGACGTAATAACAGGGATTGTTGACGTAATAACAGCGATAGTTTATACAATAACAGGGGCTATTGGTATGGTATCAGCATCTATTGACTTAATAACGGGGGTAGTTGGTACAGTGTCAGCGTTTGTTGGTGCGATATTTTTATTTATTGAACCGATAATCGCAAATGTTGGTATGATAAATTTATTTTTAGCTAAAATAAAAAAGCGAACTGAAATGTCCGCTTTTTAAATTGTTATTTAAATTTACTTCTTTTTGGTTTTCTTTTTTGGTTTAAAACTTACAAATTTTATAGCTGCCATATGACGATACTCTGCGCTTTGGCTTCCATAAACTTGGCGCGTGTATGCTTTTACTTTTTTCATAATGTCGCATAAGCCTGTGTTTGGCGCATAAAATACTAAGTTGCGTTGATTGCGTGCTAAATAATATGCGTTGGTAGACGTAATAGCTGTTAGGTTGGCTGTACTCAATGTTGTGTAAAGAGCGTTAAGTGTAGCGATTTGTATGTTTACTTCGTTCGGTGCATAGCTTGGTATTGCAGTTAGTAATTGTATTAATTTGTAAAAGTTTGCAAGTACGCTATCGTAACTTTGTTGCGAGGTAGATATTGTTGCTGGTGCAGTAGGATCTTCTACTGGCGTTGGGTCGTTGCTTGGGTCTACTGTTTTATTTGTGGTTGAGTTTGCTTTTAGGTTACTTGCATCGCCGTGAATTTTTTTAACTATTGAACTAACATCGTCAATTGTTTGTTGGTTTACGCCTAAAGTTTTTACGTTATCTAAAGTGGCAGTAACTAATTTATCTACAGGCTCGAATGCTGTTTTACGAGCGTTGGTATCGTTTTTATAGGTTATAAATGTTGCTGTTAGATTGGTGGCAACGGTAGTACAGCTTCCCTTTAAGGTTGTGATGCCCGCTAGAGCTATTTGTGGATTTGTTGGATTGTAAGTTGCACCGAATTGTGTAATGAGGTCGATTACTTTGTCGATGTTGGCTAAATTTTTTGGGTGACCTACTTCAGAAGTTGATGCCATAAGATTATGTTTTTTAGGGATTTATAAAATAAAAGTATAACATTTATTTTATAATTCAAAACTGCGTTAACGATTGTAGCGTAAATCCTTTTGCCTGCCTCTTGCAAAAGATTGAAGCGGAAAGCGTGTTAAAACGCCCGAATAGTTTTATTGCGTACTTTTTGATTTGTTTATTAATTCTAATTTTTGGTTTATATCATTCTCTAATTTTTGAGGTATTTGATTCGCACAGCATTTTTTTAATATTTCAAAATCTTTTACCGCATTTTCTGTGTCATTTATTTTGTTTAAGGCTATGCATCTATTTAAATGGTATTCCATTTTAAATTCGGATTTGTTAATAGCTTGGGTAAAATCCGCAATAGCTTCTTTAACCATACCTAATGCAAAATATGCACTACCTCTGTTGCTATATATATCTCCTTTGTCGGGTCTTAATTCTATCGCTTTATTGAAAAGTGTTAAGGCTTTATTAAAATCTTTTTTACTGTAATAATCTTCGCCTTTTGTAATATAAAATAAATAATAGTCTGGTGCCTCTTTTAAACCCGCCTCGGCAAAAGTATTTTCGTTTTTGTAAACATCCATACGGACAAATGTTTTAATGGCAAAAAAACAAATTACGATTGCACTTAAATAATTAAAATTTTTAGAGTTGCTATTGAATTTTAAAGTAGATAAAAATAAAAAAGCGCCAATCATTGAAGTATATAAACGCTGTTCGTAATGCTCGCCATTACTTTTTGTAGCTCCAAACCAAACAGAAATAAATAGCATTGAGAAGAAAATAAGTAAACCTAAAAATGCAATTTTTTTATTATTTACACCCAATTTATATGTGGCGTACACCAATAAGCAAATACTTATAATGCCAATTAGTATAGTTGAATTTTTGAGTGTTGGTAAGATAGATTGTTTAAAAGGCAAAATAGCTTTACCAATAAATAATATAAATGCTAAAGCAAAGTTTTTAATACTGCTTAAAAAATTAGTTTCGATAGGTAACATATAATTTACAACACTGTTTCTGAGCGCAAACCATAAAACAGATATTAAAAGCCAAACACTTATTAAAGTAAATATTTTTTTTGGTTGAAAACCTTTATAAACGTAATAAGTAAATATAAATATAAGTGGTAATGCAATAGCGCTTTCTTTTGTGAACAATGCACAAATAAAAAAAAGATTTTGAAACAAAATGTACTTTATTTTATTTTCAATAAAATATTTATTTAAGTAAATTAATGATAAGAGTGTAAAAAAACAAAGCATTAAATCATTCCGACCAGGTATCCAAGCAACAGCATGAAGCATAATTGGATGTAATGAAAAAAGTAACGCAAAAATAAAAGCTAATTTTTTTTGAACTTGAGAAAGAATTAGAAAATTATATAATAAAAGCACACAAGATAGATGAAAAAATAAATTAGTAAAGTGATATATAAATGGTGAAACTTTACCTAAGTGATAATCCGTTATTAATGAAATTGAGAACAGAGGGCGATAATATACTTCGGCAATTGGTTTGGTAAACGCATCTTTTATACTCGACCAATTTTCAAGAAGGGATGTACTTTTTAAAATCATCCATTGTTCGTCCATTGGTGTAAAATCGTACTTAAGACTTTTAAAGTACAAAAATAAAGCAGGCAGTATTAGAGCTAAAACTAGATAAGTTTTGTTTTCAAAAAAAGATTTACTGGTTTTGTGCATTTGTAAGCCGAGGTTTTTTATTTCAAATATAATAAAGTTATACCAAGTTGATTTTTATTGTATGATTTTTTTTAAATAACAATGGACTTCCTGTTAGGGAAGTCCATTGTAAAATATTAAATTAATATTATTTACTTAAAATAACTTTCTCTGTTTTTACCAAAGAATTATTTACAAATAAATTAACAAAATAAATACCATTTTGATAAGAACTTAAATCGAAAGTACTAATATTATTTGTTTCGGACAACTCTATTGATTTTATTGTACGACCTAATACATCTGTAATTGCAATTTTACCTGTAGCATTTTCGGGTAGCATATAATCAACATTTACGATACTACTGCTTGGATTAGGATAAATACTGAAAGTGTTTTCATCAGTAAATAATTTTTTATAGTTGATTTGACCTGTTTTGTTATTGGTGCTATTCATTAAATAACTTACATCTTTTGCTGTAGGGTCATTCGTAACAACAAGCCCTCTTTGACTATAAGAAAGAGTTATTGAACTTTGTTTGTATGGGCAATTTTCAGACCATACGCCACGTGTTATGCGATAAGTAGTATTATATTTAAATTGACCAATTGAAGGAAAGCAGCTTGTATTAAATGTTTGAGTTAATCCTAAAATACCGCTGAAGCTATTTGTTGGAGTTCCAGGAAAATTCCACCAACACGAAGGATTTACAACAGACCAAACTGTAGTATTACTTGAATTTAATTCCTCAACTATCCAAAGGTAACCTAACGTAGCAGGTAAGCCAGTAACTTGGTTCGGAGTAGCTCCTATCGTCATATAATTATTATTAGTGGTAAGTACATTTACACTAAAATTTGGATCAATATTTTCAACAGTAATGGTTACATATTTAGTCACAGAACATCCCGTTACAGGATCAGTAATTGTAGCGGAATAATTTGTTGTTTGGTTAGGACATACAATTACTTGAGAACCACTACCTATAAATGTTGGCTCATCGAAAAAAGAATACCAATTATATATATAACCAGGTATTTGTGTTGCAAATAATGTAACGCAAGTGCCTTTACAAATAGTTTGATTTCTTACAAACCTAACAACTGGAGGGCACTTTATAAAAATTATTTTAGTTTTAGAATTTATATAACAACTGTTCGCGACGTTTAATTTAACCAAGTAGTATTTACCGCATTGTATAGTTGATAAAGTTGGAAAAGTGAATGCGCCAGGATTACCAGAATACATAGGCGAAGTCCAGAAACTGCTTGGATTAATAGGAACACCTGTGCTTGTACACTCTTGAATATTCCATTGGTAATTAGTGGCTGTGGAATTAGCTCCTTGTGTTCCATTAAAAGTAAGGGGGCTACCTAAACAGAAATTTGTTGCGCCAGTTATGTTTGGATTAAGTGCACTTTCGTATGTTATTTCTAAATTTGCACAAAGCGCAAACCCCGATATTGTTGCCTGTTGGTTCCCGCCGACGGTAGTATTAAAATTGTTAATAAAAAAATCAATAGTATTGTTACCGCTAACAATATTAGCCGGACTTAATGGGACTATGTAACCAAAGGTTGGATTAAAGCCAGTTGACAAACCAGGTATTACTGGCCATGGGCTAACAGGGTAATTAAAATTAAATGCGGTACTATTAACTTTAAAATTTGATATTTCGTTATCAGCATTTGTAAAACTAAAAACAATTCTTGCACTCAATATATTGCAATTAGAATTTGGAGTAAAGTTCATTCGGTATTGATACACACCAGGACCGGTAATATTTGAACATGTTTGACAGTTAATATTACTGCCCGGATTTAATTCAGGTGAAATCCAACGACCACAGGTAAATGAGGCGTTACTTCCTAAATTCCATAAAGCAACATTTGAAACAAATGTATTTTGGAAAGACGTACCACTAGGAAATTTTACCTGCCATTTTGGGTCAGTTGTTCCAAAAGGCAATACTGCATTAGATGAGTTAATACCTGTATTTAGGCTAATAATTTGTGTTTGTGCTTGGTTTTTTGTAGCTATTAAAATAGCTAAGCCGAAAGTTATACTTCTGGCTAATTTGAGGATTTTTTTCATAATTTTTTTTGTTTTAATGTTAAGATTAATTGATTATTTATTTTGAATAGAACAATATGGTCTAAAAGAACGTTTTGATTATGAGATTAATTTTATGAAGTTCAAGGAAAGCCTAAAGTGTTTTTAGAGAATGATGTCAGGCAACCTTGTGTTGCCGATAAAAAAAGAATACTGCACGCCTGTGGCGCGCTTTTTGGCGCGTCAAGCGCACGCGCAAACAAACTGCGAAGCAGACCTATTTTGTGTGT
>JAYVGH010000076.1:0-10726 GCA_043772435.1 Bacteroidota bacterium | reverse complement strand
GGCTCTCGTCATTGCGAACGATAGTGAAGCAATCTAAATGATTGTGAGATTGCTTCAGTCGTACCTCCATCGCAATGACGAAGTGCGGGTTTGTAATTGCAAGGTAAGGGCTCTCGTCATTGCGAACGATAGTGAAGCAATCTAAATGATTGTGAGATTGCTTCAGTCGTACCTCCATCGCAATGACGAAGTGCGGGTTTGTTGTAGCGAGGTAAGGGCTCTCGTCATTGCGAACGATAGTGAAGCAATCTAAATGATTGTGAGATTGCTTCAGTCGTACCTCCCTCGCAATAAAGAGCAAATGGTTTATTATAGCAAGATAAACACTTTTAAAAATCTACCTCAACACCCCCACATGCCCAATGTGTAAATGGTTATCGTTTAAATTATCGGTAATTTTTACTCGCCAAAAATACACATTGCTTGGGTCGTATTTTTCGGCATTAGCTTTGCCATCCCAGCCTTTTGCAGCATCGTTAGTAATAAAAATGCGGGTTCCCCAACGGTTATATATTTCAAATTGATAGTTGGAAGCTGTCCAACCTGTGCCCCGTGGTTTTAAAATTTCGTTTAAATTATCGTCGTTAGGTGTAAAACAATTGGGCATATAAAAATTATAACCTTCAATTACACAAACGTATTTTTCGGTAAAATTAGTACAATTATTTTGGTTGGTTGCCGTTAATTTAAAATAATAACAACCCGTATCGTGTAAGGCATAATTATTAATATCTACAGTTTGTCCGTAAGGAAAACCTTCGGCTACCCATTTATAATTAATGCCATTTTGCGTAGTGTTTTTTAATATAAAATTATCGCAATTATTTAAAGTTAATTGCGCAGGCACTGTTGTAAAATTAGCAATAGGGCTTGCTAAAACATTAATGGCATCAGTGTAAGTAAACGCTGTTTTACATTGGTTAGAATCGGTAATCGCCAGCCTCACATCAAATATGCCGGAGTTTGTGTAGCAATAATTGGTAGTATTACCTATCTGCTCATAAGGTTTATCGCCATAATTCCAAATAGCTAGTGTAGATTTAGGCGTTGTATTAATAAACTGCGTGCAAAAAGGCTGACATCCTGTATCCTGCACCGCTATATATGTTGGTATAATTTTAGGAAATAAATTAATGGTAATAATTTTTGTTGCCGTTGGCGAGCCGCAACCATCGTTAACAATAAGCGTGTAAGTGGGGATAGTAATATTTTCTACAAAAATAGTGGGGTTGGTTGTATTGCCGGGTAACCAATCGTAAATATAATTACCATCACCACCACTTAAGGTAGGTGTAATTTGTGCAGTGGTACCGGGGCAAATACTTGTGTTGGAATTATTAATAGAAATAGAAATTGGTGAATTAATAGTAGCCGTTACCTGAAAAGGTGCTAAGGTACAACCGTTAGCATCGTACACATTTAAACTATACACCGTGCTTGCCGTAGGTGTTAACGTTATTACTTGTCCGTTAATATTTCCCGGATTCCAAACAAAATTATATGCTCCAACGCCTCCGCTGGCATTAGCTTGCAAGGTAATGGGCTTACCAAAACAACTGTTTGCAGGTTGAGTGGCCGAATAAGAAAAAGCAGGAGGTGGCGTAAAATTTATGGTGGCTGTTGCAGGGCATCCAATGGCGTCAACCACTCTAATAGTAATTAAACCTGAACAGATGTTGGTAATTAAACTACTGCTGGTAGTAGGAGTTCCGCTGGCGCTGTAGGTTATAGGTAGTATTGCATTTAGTGTTGATAAATGCACTTGCCCGTCGCATTGCGCGAAACACAACACGGGCGTAAAGCTGGATATTGAAACTACTACTGTGCTTAAATTACCTACCGTAAATTTTAAAGAATCCTTACAGTTATTAGCGTCTGTAACTACTGTAGTGTAGGTGCCGCTTGTAAGGTTGTTTAATGTATTTGAAGTAGCGGATAACGAGACAGTATTATAGGAGTAGGGAAAATTTCCGCCCGTAACACTTATTGTGGCACTTCCATCTGCCGCACTACAGTTTTCAGATTTAGTTGTGGCAGACAAGACCATACTAACAGCAGGCGAAACATTTACTACGCTTCGGGTAATGCAAGCGCTGGCATCTTTTACAGTTAATGTATAATTTCCGCTTGCAATGTTTTGAATGGAATTTGTAAACGAAACCGTTGGTTGCCAGGTGTAAGTATAAGCCGGTGGTGCATTGCTAACCGTTGCACTAGCAGCACCATTTGTAGCACCAACACAACTTGGTTTAATTATAGAAAATGAAATAACAGGAGCTGAAACTTGACCTAACGATACGGTATTTGTTTGCGAACAGCCGTTAGCATCCTTTGTAGTAATAGTTTTTATACCAACAGATAAATTAGTAGCCGTACCCAAAGGAACTGACACACTATTTACAGAATAGGTATAAGGTGAGGTGCCTCCTGTACTTGTAAATGCCGTACTAAGTGTGCCTCCAAAACAAGGTACAAGTGTTGAATTAAATGTACTAAAAAGTTGGGTTGCTTGCCCAATGGTAACGGAGTTAGTTACCATACAGCCTTGACTATCTTTTACAGTAACTGAAAATACTCCGGCAGCTAAATTGGTTGCTGTTTGGGCATTGCTTCCATTACTCCAGGTGTAAGTAAAGGGTGGAATTAAAGCACTACCGGCTACATTTGCACTCGCTATGCCTGTATTACTTCCAAAACAGGAAAGACTACTGGTAAATGCGATATTAGACGCGTTAAACGGTATTGTTACAAGATAGGGAACGCTAATGCTACAGCCACTTGCATCAGTAACGGTTATTGTATAATTACCTACCGACAGGTTATTTAAAGTGCCGGTATTAGTAGCGGTTGTACCAGTAGCCACTACAGCACTTGACGCATCAATAGCTACCGCTGAATATGGAACTGTACCGCCATTAACCGTGTAATTTACAACACCCTGACCGGTAACACAATTATAGTAACCCGAAGGAAACATAAAAAGGCACTGCGACTTGTATTTTTGAATACAACACGTAGTAAAAAAAAGTACAAGAAAAATATGCTTAAAATAGTTCAACTAATAAAAATAGGTTATTTAAAGATAAATATACAAAGTTAAAAAAAACAATCAATTGCATAAGTGGCTGTAAAATTTTAATAAGTGGTTAAACTCCTTATTTTTACAAAATGAATTATCACACCATACCTTTTAGCGAATTAACAACCGAGCAGCTTTTTTATATATACAAATTAAGAAGTGAAGTATTTATTGTTGAACAAAACTGTGCCTATCAAGATGTTGATGATTTTGATTTAAGTGCTCATCATGTTTTATTAATGAACTTGGATGAAATAATTGGCTATGCCCGAATTTTGCCACCAAATATAAATTATACCCAGCCAAGCATTGGGAGGGTTTTAATAGAAAAAGAACACCGAACTAAAAATATTGGTAAGCAACTAATTATGCATTGTATTTCTCAAACACAATTATTTTACCCAAAGCAACAAATTGTAATTTCCGCGCAAACTTACTTGTTAAAATTTTATACCGAATTAGGATTTACAGCAACCGGCGAAGGATATTTGGAAGATAACATTCCGCACACAAAAATGCTTTTATAAAATTATCGATAACTAATAAATAAATCTTTACATAACAAAAAATTAAAAATGGAAGTTAAAGGCAGCAATGGATCAATTTTAGTGGATGGAGATTCGGTAACCTTAATTAAAGATTTAAAAGTAAAGGGCTCTTCTCTTACTTTAAAAAGAGGAACTGTGGTAAAAAAAATTAAATTATCTGATAACGAACAAGAAATTGATTGCAGGGTTAACGGAAGCAGTATTGTTTTAAGAACAGAATTTTTAAAAAAAGTTTAGTCTATCTAATTCTATCTGCACTTTTTATTAATTCAACATCTTTTTTAATAAAAACTATGGCAAAATAGGCTGCAACAATTGCTAAGCCACAACATAAATAACCAAAATAATTTTTCTTTATTTCAATAATTTCTGTGTTGTTAACAACAAACGGACAAAATAAAATCATTGCTAAAATAACTACCCATAGTGCCATTAAAGTGTAACATAATTTTATTTGCAAATCACGTTTTTTAAATAAAAAAATAGTAATTACCGCTAGCACCAATCCTAAAAAATTTACAGCTATGGCGGCTAAATGACAAGCTGTAGAGGTAAAATCAACCAAAGGCACAAGGCACACATAATTTGCTTTTAGTTTTGTATAAATTATTTGATGCGGTACAAAAAGCATGGCAATGCTAAAAAGTACCAATTGCACTAAAAATAAAGTCTGTTTTCGTTGAATCATAGGGTAAATTTACAACTATTTATAAATTTTATTTCAAAACTATTTCTATTTAATTATTACTTTTAAACTCTAAACTTAATACGCTCATGCCAATACGAATAAGTAAAGATGATAATTCGAATGGAGGTTATTCGGGTAATCAAGGCTCCGGCAGTTCCGGCGGTGGCGGAGGAGGTTTTCCGGGCGGAAATTTAATAGGTTTTTTACTTCCGTTTTTATTTCGTAATCCAAAATTATTAATCGTAGTTTTAATTTTAGGAGGCGGTTATTATTTTTTTAATAAAAGTTGTTCAGGTTCTTCTAATAAAAAGCAAAGTAACTCTTACGCAAAAGGTGCTACTTTAGACCAAGAGGTTTATGATAAAAATGAAGTATATGCAGCCTTAGATAATGGCGAGCCTTTACCGGATAAAGTATCGTTAGAAAAATTTGCCCCTACCCCTATGGATCAAGGTCAACAAGGCTCGTGCGTTGGTTGGGGAAGTACTTATTGCGGAAGAACAGTTTTAGAATGTGCCATTACAGGCAAAAATCCTAATGAAATTGCATTTAGTCCTGCATTTACTTACAACCAAATTGGCATGCGAAATTGCGAAGGTACCTACATTACTAAAGCTGTTGATTTATTGAGTAATACCGGTAGTGTAAGTTATGATAAATTTCCTTACACTGATAAATCCTGCACTACACAACCCGATAAACAGTTATTTATTGATGCCCAACAATTTAAAATGAAAGGTGCCACACGCCTTACTTTAAATGGAGACGAGTATACGGTAGATGTAAATGCTATTCGTCAGAATTTAGCACACAATGCACCGGTAATTATTGGCATGGCTGTGGGCGGTACATTTATGCAGGATATGGAAGGTCAGGAGTTTTGGCAACCTTCGCAAAACGATTACAATAAAAATGGTTTTGGTGGACACTGTATGTGTGTAATAGGTTACGACGACAAATATTTTAAGGATGACGGCGCGTTTTTAATTCAAAATAGTTGGGGCACAAAATGGGGTGTAAATGGTAGGGCTTGGATTAGTTACGGTGATTTTGTGCAATTTACAAACGAAGCGTATGGCATTGATGCCATGCCGAGTAAACAAAACCAAAGCAAATTACAATGCAATATAAGTTTGATTGATAAAGAAACAAAAGAAGAAATAAAATTAGTTGATAAAGGAAATAATGTTTTTGAGAGTAATTCACGGTTACAAATTGGTCAAAAATTTAAAATAAAAATTACAAATAATATCGAGTGTTATGTGTATATTTTTGGTAAAGAAACAGACAATACAAGTTATGTTTTATTTCCCTACACTCCCAAACATAGCGCTTATTTTGGTATTACGGGCACTCGTATCTTCCCAAGAGATTACAGCCTGGAAGTAGATAAAATAGGTAACAAAGATGTAATTGCCATTTTAATAAGTAAACAAAAATTAGATTTTAAAGATTTTAATGAAAAGTTAACAGGAACTAAAAACGCAGATTTTGCCACTCGTTTATTTAAACAAGTTACAAACGAAAAAATAACAAACGTTACTTTTCAAAAAAGCAATGGTATTAGCTTTACTTCAGAAGTTGAAGATAAAAGCATACTTCCACTTATTATCGAAATTAATAAATAAATAATGTTTCACTTTTTATTACGTACTATACCTCGCCCTATTTTAATTACATTTAGCCTATGGTTTAGTAAAATTGCACCCTTAATTTATTATGGTAATAAGTACGAAGACCCAATTAGCGGTAAAACTTATCGTAAATTTTTACCTTACGGCTACAGCGGCAGAGCCAAACGCAAAAACGTATTATGCCCCGGTAGTTTGTCTTTGGAGCGTCACCGACTTTTATGGCTATACCTTAAACAAAAAACTGATTTTTTTACAACATCGCATAAAATGTTACACATTGCACCCGAACAATGTTTTTATAAATTATTTAAAGCGCAAAAAAACTTAACCTACACAACAGGCGATTATAACAGCCCTATTGCCGACATACATTTTGATTTGCACAAAGCCCCATTTGATGATAATAGTTTTGATGTTATTTTTTGTAATCATGTTTTAGAACATGTTGAAAATGCCGACGTATGTATGAAAGAATTATACCGCATAATGAAGCCAAATGGGTGGGGTATTTTTCAGGTACCATTAGACACAACTCGTGCAATTACTTTCGAAGATAAAACTATTGTTACCGAAGAAGACCGTGAAAAACATTTTTGGCAAAAAGACCATTTGCGTTTATTTGGATTAGACTATAATGATAAATTAGCAGCCGCAGGATTTACAGTAACTGTTGACGATTTTGTAAATACTTTAAGTCCTGAATTAATTGACAGATACCGTCTTCCTGCAGGTGAAATGATTTATTTGTGCCGAAAAAATTAATCCTGAAAAGTTTTAATAGGTTTAGTGTGAAATTTAAAAACAACGCCTCCAAATAAAAATGCACCTCGGTCCCACCCTGCTTCAAAGTTAAATCCAAAATATTTTATAGGATATAACCTAACACCAAAAGTGGTTGAAACATAACTTGAATAATTAGGCTTTAAAAATCGTGATGCATAACCTGATTTAAAAAAATCATACGCTTCTACCGATTTTTTATCCGGATAAGTTGAAGAAAAATCTAAATTGTAATTATATTTAGTAATACCAAGTGTTATGCCAAAATAAGGATCAATCCATTTTGTATCGGTTTCATCTAATAAATGGTAATTTCCTCTAATACCAATTGCTAATGCGGAAATATTTAGTTTATATGTATCTACATAAGATTCGCTAATACCATTAGTAGGATTATTATCAATGTAATTATTTTGCATATCTACAGCCATATTCCAGTATGATGAAGCAAATCCTAATCCTAAATTATCATAAATGGCATATTCAAGTTTTGCATTTAAAACACCGCTATTTTTTACACTAAAAACATAGGTACTATTAGCATTAGTAATACTTTTATAATAAACTTTTAAAGCAGTTTTTAAAATAGCCGGTGTAACCTGAGGGCCGCCATAATTAGCATTTATTAAAATATCTCCGGGTACAAACGCTTGTGCTTGACTAAAAATAACCGATAAATTTATAATAAGTAGAATAAAATATTTATTAAGTATTATTTTACTGTTCATCAGTTTAATTTAAATCACAAATTTAATATCCTATTTTGTTTTATTAATCCGTGCTAATGGGTATTTTTTATTAAAAACAACACACATCTTAATAAACTAACCTATAAAAAAATTACTTTTGCGCAGTTTTATAAAAATGGGAGCTGAATGGCTTAGTCAAATTAGTAGCAATTATTGATAATTCTTTATTTTGTTTTAAATAACCACTATTAAAGTCGCACCCCAATAATTAATATGTCGTCAACCTGCTCAGTATCTCCTTGCCAATTTACCATAAAGTTGTCTAAGTAAATCTCTTGCTCTTGCATTGATTTGTTTTGAATGCTAAGTAATAGTTCCTTTAACTTTTTTGTTGTTAATTTTTTGTCTTTTGAACTAAATTGATCGGCAAAGCCATCGGTGCAAATGTAAAATGTATCGCCTTGCTGCAATATTACTTCATGTGCGTCAAAATGTTGATTATCATTTGTTAGGCCGCCAATTGCTGTTTTAGTTGCTTTAATTTCTTCTATTTTAGTGTGTCCATTTCGAATAATCCAAAGTGGTCTATTAGCGCCTGCGTATTTAACACTACGGGTTATCATGTTTATATTACAAAAGGCTATATCCATCCCGTCGCGCGTTGATTCGTTACTATCAGATTGCCTCAATGAAGTTTTTATCCCCTTATTAACTTGTTTTAAAATTTCAGATACATTAGAGCTGTGCGCTAAAGCGTCATCTAATTTTTCTAAACCAATCATACTCATAAGCGCCCCTGCAACTCCATGCCCAGTGCAGTCTGCAGCGGCAATGAAAATACCATCAGCGTTTGAAGAAAAATAATAAAAATCACCACTAACTATATCTTTTGGTTTAAATAAAACAAAGCACTGAGGCAGGGCGGCATAAATTTCTTTTTTTTCCGGTAGTTTTGCTTGCTGAATTCTTTTAGCGTAATTAATACTGTCGGTTATATCTTTATTTTTATTTCTTATAATTTCTTCTGAAAGCTTTCGCTCTGTTACATCCGAATCAATTATGATAATATTGGTTACAAATCCATTTTCATCTAAAACAGGAGATATAGTTGAAAGATCCCAAACTTCATTAACAGTGTTTTTATTTTTTGATTCGTAAGTTAAAGAAACTTTTTTCGTGATTACTTCATTAAAAATTGATGCAATATTTGGATTGTTGCTAATTGATAAAATATTGGCGCTTCCATTTTTTATCGCAAGCTCTTGTAATGTTATTTTATTGAGACGCTCAAAACTCGGACTCACCCATTCAATATTTCCTGTTTGGTTTAAAATTAAAACCACATTATTTGTTCTTTCGGCAACAAGAGAAAGTAGTTTTAATTGAGTTCGTTGCTGCTCAATTATAATTTGAGCGTTATAATTTTCTGTTATATTTTGGCCCACACCTATCAATGTATTATCCGGCCCTAAAGTATCTTGCCATTGAATCCAATATGTTTTGCCCTCTCTACTTAAAATACTTTTGGTGTAAGGAAGTTTATTAAAAGGTACAACACCTGCTATTACTTGTATAATTGTATCAATTTCATCGGTTTGTGATTTCATTCCGGTTCTTGTCAATTCCCACCAACCCACTCCTAAAATTTCTGATTTATCTACTTTAAGTAACCTAAGAATTGATTGTGAACAATACTGTATATGCCCCATTTTATCTGCTACAAGCACTAAAGCGTCTAAATTTTCTAATATAGAATTTGCTAATTCGTTAGATTGAATTTTTTTTAAGTCTTCCATTAACAAGTTTATTTTACATCTAACATTATAAAATTACAATCAAAAATGAATTAGATATAAATTTTTATAAAATTGATATAGCGTTTTGTAAGCAAGCGTAATTTTTTGCTTGCCAAAGTTACACATTTGAGCGTTAACCCGCAAAAAATTGTGCTTGCTTGCTGTTACCACTAGTGTTTATTTTTTTGCCTTACACTATTTACTAACCGTCAATTTATTAATTGTGTCCTTTGTAATAGTACACTCAAGTAAATATTCATTTATTTCAGAATAGATTAATGGCCCTTTTTTATAATGAAAATTTTTACCAATAAAGTTTAAAAGGTCTTTTTCGGGTGTGCCAATTTTTATATAACGTTTTGGGGCTTGGCGAAGGTGGCGATTTTTACCACAAATGTTTTTTTAAAGATGCCAAACTTATATTACCTCGCCCTTGCCAATTATTGTTAGGAGTAGTTTATCAATGCTTCAATTAGTTTCTTTGCTGACAAGCTATGGTCAAATTCTGATTCAGAAAACTGTCTTGCCTTTTTTGAGACACTTTTTACTAACTCTATATCATTGAAACACCTACTAATTAATTTTACCCATTCATTACAATTATTAGAAATAAAAATATTCTCCCCATTGGAGCAAGGTATTCCCATTGCGCCATTTGCAGTGGTTATAATGACTTTTCCCAAAGCCATTCCCTCCGCAATTTTAACGCGAATACCACTACCGGAAAAAGATGGTACTATCATTATGGCCTTTTTATTCATAAATAGTTTTCCATCAACGTAGCCATTCGTAACAATCAGATTAGGGTAATTACTATGTGTGATCCAATCTGGCATTTTTGTCCCAGCTAAATACAGTTTAATATTAGGGCATTCAATGTTAATGTTTTTCCATACTTCATTCAAAAACCATTTAAAGGATTCTTGATGTGGAAGCCAATCCATCGAACCTATGTGAAAAAGGACTAATTCTTCTTTTTCAGGATAGGTGTAAGATTTAAATTCTTCATTTTCAAAATTTATACCAAAAGGAAGATATATCAAATAAATCATGTTTCATAGCTATAAAGTCAGGATAAACCTGACTATTAAAATATAAAACATAATTAATATGGGTGCGGTGGCTAAAAAATGCGGGTCGACAAAAAAAGTCCGATGTTACATTTACATGTCGCCCTGCTGTTTTGATTATTTTCTGTCAGTTTAATGGTTGTTGTGTCGGTATTTACGCTTGATTATAACGTTTTGCGGCTAGGCGCAGGGCGTTTATGAAACATCCTTTGTCTACTCGCCGAAATGTTTATATGAAGATACAAATGTTTATTAGCAAAGCCAAACGAAAATAACTGTCTGCGAAGCAGGCTAAAAATTGACTTTGCGATCTACCGGTCCGCCCGCCTTGCGCTTAGCCGCTGTTGAACTAAACCTTCGGTAGCCAGCGTTACTTAACTCTTTGTTCACTAAAGTTCTTTTTTTTCGTTTAAGATACTCTAACCAATTAAAATTTGAACTA
>JAYVGH010000075.1:0-55294 GCA_043772435.1 Bacteroidota bacterium | reverse complement strand
GTGTGCAAAAGTAATTTTTTAAAGGATATAAAAAAGATATTTAAATAATTGTTTGTATTTAATGATTAACTATTTTTAAACAAGCACTATTTATAATTTACAGTAATTCTTTTTATTTAAAAATTAGGCCAAAGAAATAATATAATTTTTTAGTTGTTTTTTTGTCAATAGATTAGCTTATTCACTTTGCCTTACTATCGCATTCCCTAAGGCTAAAACGTATTAAACTTAATTAATATTTGGTTAACACAGTAATAATATAAAAAAATTAATTTTTTTCGTAAATTCAGCATCTGTAACTTTAAACTTGTATGAAAAAAATTTACTTTTTACTTTTAACTTTAATTTTTTATAGAAATATTTTTTCACAAAACGTTGGTATTGGCAATAATAACCCACAATCAAAACTTCATGTTACTGGCGCAATACGTTCCGACACATTAATATATACAGGCGCACCCGTTAGGCATGTATTTGCTGCGCCAAATGGTAGAATTTACGATAGTATTGTACCGGCAGCACTTGCCGATTGGTTAATTAACGGCAATGCAAACATTGGGGCTACAAATTTTTTGGGTACAACAAATGCCAACGATTTAATTTTTAAAACTAATAACATTGAATTAGCTCGTTTTACCTCTTCAGGAAAGTTTGGTGTTGGTACTGCAATTCCCAATATTTCATCTTTAGTGGAAATGGCTTCTACCACCGGGGGGTTATTAATACCGCGTATGGCAACGGCTCAGCGCATAGCAATAGTATTACCGGCTAACGGCTTGTTAGTTTATGATATTACAGTTAACTGTTTGTACTTTTATAATGCCGGTTTAGCGGTATGGCAAAGTATGTGTACACCACCATTACCCGCAGGCTCTAACGATGTAAGTGGCACCTACCCCGCACTAACTGTTGTTGGATTACAAACTACACCAGTTGCTGCCACTACTCCTACAGCCGGACAAATTTTACAATTTAATGGGACAAGTTGGGCACCTACCAATGGTACCTTTTGGAATTTATTAGGCAATGCAGGTACCGCACCCGCCACCAATTTTATAGGAACTACTGATAATGTTGATTTAGTGTTTAGGACTAATAATATTGAGCGTATGAGATTATTGAATGGAGGGATTTTTACAAATACCGGGCTTAATATAATTGGTTCTGATGGTAATGGTTGGAACACAAGCGCAACCGCTAGTTCAATAGCATGGACGTTAATTAACCCTGGCTATGCCGGTTTATTTTACAATGGCAGTGCTGTTGCTAATGCAAATGGTTTAATGGTTAAAATTGCTGCTACCGCTAGCACAAATATTGTTTTTGATGTTTCAACAGGAGCGCAGGCAGTAGCTGGTACACCCATACTAAGCGTAATTGGTAACCAACGCGTAGGCATTAGAAACAACACCCCAGAACAACAATTACATATTAATGGAAACATACAATTAGGTAATAATTTGGGGGTAGGAGTATTAGGCGATAAATTTTATTTGTCAAATACTTTTAATAATACAGATGATTTTTGGATGGCTCGATTTAATACAGCCGTTGACATTTCTGAATGGCGTTTTAATATTTCTGACGATGCAATTGGAGGTGGATTAATTGATAGAATTACGTTTGGTAGAACAACTTTTCCCGGCAATGTATATCAACCACTTGTTGATATTTTAAACGATGGTCGAATGGGTGTAGGCACAACCAACCCTCGTGGGAAATTTGATGTTTTAAATGGCGATGCTTTTATTGCGGATAATGTTTTTCCGCAATTTGCCTTTAATCTTGGGCGTTCAAACACTACTCTTTACACGGATAATATTCGGCCATACACAGATAATGGTTTTAGAATTTACGACGGTAACTCTCCCTCACATTTGCATATAGAATCTAATTCGCAAGGTATTATTCAATCATACAACAGTACTACAAGTGCTAACCCAAATGCTTTGGAAATTCCGGGCACAGAAACAATTTTGTCTCTAAACCCAACTGGCGGCGGCGTAAGAGTAGGTATTCCAAATGGATTATCTCCAAATATTAATCCCGTATTAGGCGATAACCCGCTGCATAGGCTAACCGTTGGTTATGGTTATTTTTTAGCAGGAAATTATAATGCCGATCCGGCAGGAGGACAAGCTCCCGGCACAACGTGGATTGCCGGGGTGGGTGCATTAGCAGTGGCTATGAATAGAAACGCGGGAAGAAGTCATGTTGATTTTTGGAATACTAGTGATGTAACTCAAGTGGCCGCAAATACGAATATTGACAGAGGTTTTGAATTTAGAGGATATGATAATACTTACGCCGAACGCACAATGGCGCGTATTGATGGGCTTGGTCAATTTTTTAGTAATGGTACTTTTGCTATTAGCGATAAAAGATTTAAAACAGAAATAGTATTATTTAATGAATCTGTTTTACAAAAATTAATGCAAGTAAAAACTTATACTTATAAAATGCACCAACCGGTTTCCAATAACGGCGGGTCTCTGCAAAAAGGTGCTGTAGTTAAAGAAAAAGATTTTGGCGTGTTGGTACAAGAGTTATATGAATTATTTCCGGCGGTTGTATATAAACCAAAAGATGAAAGTAAAGAAGCTTGGAGTGTTGATTATAGTAGACTTAGCTTATACTTACTTGAGGGAATGAAAGAACAACAACAACAAATAAACGAACTTAAAAAACAAAACGAAGAAATACTTAAGTTATTAAAAAAATAAAATATGCATTTTGTAAAAAAAATTAAACTACTTACAGTTATTGTTTTAATTAATAACTACTCTATTTTTTGCCAAAACGTTGGTATTGGCAATAACAATCCACAATCAAAACTTCACGTTACCGGAGCTATTCGTTCAGATACATTAATATATACAGGCACACCGGTTAGGCATGTATTTGCTGCACCAAACGGTAGACTTTACGATAGCATTGTACCGGTGGCAGCGGTCGATTGGCTAATAAACGGTAATGCGAATATAGGCGCGACTAACTTTTTAGGAACGACTAATGCTAACGATTTAATTTTTAGAACAAATAATACCGAAAAAGCAAGAATTACCAGTTTTGGCAATTTTGGAATCGGCACAAATGCCCCATCAAGAATATTACACGTTTTTGGAACAGGGGTTAATAATGTGGCGCAATTAGAAAGCAATACACCCTTTACAATTTTAACATTAAAAGCCACGGGCAACTTATTTAACAATGGAATAGCAAGTGCAGGAAGCGACAACATATCAATTGTTACAAATGGTTCGGAACAAGTTAGGGTAAATTCAAATGGAAACGTTGGTATTGGCACACTAGTACCTAATAACAAACTGGAAGTTAGGCACGGTACGGCCGGTAATTCCGGCTTACGTTTTACTAATTTAACGTCGGCTTCCGCAACTGTGGCATCAAACGGCAAAGCCTTAACTGTTGATGTTAATGGAGATGTAATTTTAGTTCCTGCGTCAGCCGTAAGTAACGATTGGGCCATATTAGGCAATGCCGGTACTACCCCCGCTATTAATTTTTTAGGAACTACAGATAATGTTGATTTAGTGTTTAGAACAAACAACGTTGAACACGCAAGACTAACAACTGGCGGCATATTTCATAACATGCAAGGTGCATTTGTAAACACTATCGGTTCCGATGGACAAGGTGCAAATAGTAATGCCGGCGGTGGGGCTTCATTATTTTGGAGGCTAAACAATAACGGTTACGCGGGCTCATTTTACAATCAAAGTGTTTTAGGAAATGCAGATGGTTTAATGGTAAAAATTTTAGGAACTAATGCAAGTAATACCATTTTTGATGCCTCCACCGGAGTGCAAGGCATAGCTGGTTTACCTGTATTAACAGCTAAAGGCAATGGATTTGTGGGAGTAGGCACTAACACCCCTCGTGGAAAATTTGATGTTTTAAATGGCGATGCATTTGTTGCGGATAATGTATTTCCACAATTTGCATTTAATCTTGGGCGATCGAATACAAGTATTTATACAGATAATGTTCGACCATACACCGATAACGGTTTTAGACTTTATGATGGGAATTCTAATTCACATTTTAATATTGATGCAAACACTTCGGGAGTTATACAATTTTATACCCCAGCCGGTAGCACACCCGCAGCGCTCGAAAATGCAGCAACCACAGGTTTTTTAGCCCTTAATCCTTTTGGCAGTAATGTTGGTGTGGGCATTGTTAATCCTCAAGCTGCTTTAGATGTTGTTAGTACAATTAATGGTTTTGCAATGCCGCGTATGACAAGTGTACAACGCAAAGCAATTGTTGCACCAATAGTAGGCTTGCAAGTTTATGATATCAATCTTTTAGGGTTTTATTATTGGGATGGAACAAAATGGGATTGTGCAAATAATCCGGCCGGAACTGTTCAATACTTTGCAAATACTACACCTCCTAACGGTTATTTAGAGTGTAATGGAGCCGCGGTAAACAGAACCACTTATGCGGAATTATTTGCTGCTATTGGCATTACATACGGGGCAGGTAATGGCACCACTACCTTTAATTTACCGGATTTAAGAGGGGAATTTATAAGAAGTTTTGATAACGGTAAAGGTACGGATGCCGGACGTGTAATGGGCACTTGGCAAACACCATCGCCTATAATACACGATGATACAAATGGTGCAGCCGCACAGGACACCGATTTCTCGATGGATTATGCAGCACAAACGTATTGCGACCCTTGGCCATTTGCAACTATAGGCGCTATACCAAGTGCCTATTGGGGCAGAGGGAACACATCGTCTCCTGTAGGGAATTGGGTGGTTTACGCGGGCGCTACAGCACAAGGGATGATAGGCGCAGCCAGGCCAAGAAACGTTGCATTAATGGCATGTATTAAATATTAAAGCAGATGGTAGTCAATTATATGAAAAAATTATCTATATTATTATTACTAACTACTATTGCATTTAAATTGTCGTCTCAAAACGAGTTTTTTAATAATGGAAGTAGTATTTCGGTTCAAGCCGGAGGCTTAATTTATATACAAGGAGAATTTATAAATACAGATAACGGAGCAAATATCGGCTTAACCGCTAATTCTGGTAGTATTACACTTTCCGCCGACTGGACAAATAACTCTACTACAACTGCACTTAATCCAACAACCGGCCTTGTACAATTAAATGGAGGGTTTCAACAAATACAAGGCACACAACCTACTACTTTTAATAATTTAACTTTATTAGGCACTAATACAAAACAACTAAATATTAATACGATTGTAGGTGGCACAAATGGTGTTTTAAATTTAACAGCCAGACCTTTAGATTTAAATAGCAATACATTGTTTGTTACAAACCCTTTACCTGCAGCAGTTATTAAAACAAGTGGTTATATAATTAGCGAAACGCCCGCTACACCCGGTTACGGCATTATACAATGGGATTTAGGCGCTAACACAGGTAATTACGAATTTCCATTTGGTACAACTACTGCATCATATATTCCTGTTTATTACAATATCTCTGCTGGCGGAGTACAAACAAGTACCGGTAATATAAGCGTATCTACTTACCCAACAGTATCAAGTATAGCTATTAATAATAGGCCTTTACCAACCGGTGTAAACGATTTAATTAATAATTGTGGTACCGAACATGCTACAAAAATGGTTGATCGTTTTTGGGTAATTAACGCCAACAATTATGCTACAACACCAACCGTTACTAAAAAACTTACTTACCTAAATACCGAATGGAATACTGCCAGTGCCAGCACAAATTTAATTACAGAACCCTTATTAAATACTTGGTACTATTCGACTACTGGCTGGACTCCCATTACCAGTAATAACAATGTAACTTTAAACGAACAAACAATTACAACAAATACAAATTACGGGGTATTTACATTAGGTGAATATAAAAAATTAGATATTAATTTAGTAAATATTGATAGTGTTAAATGTTTTGGGCAAAGTAACGGCGTAATACAATTTTCGGTTTCGCAACAAGGTTACGACTTTAATAATTACAGTTGGAACTCCATTACTTCAACCGATACTATTAAAACAAATTTAATTGCAGGCACCTACACTATTATAGCTACAGATGCTATGGGTTGTAGTGACACTATAAATACTATTACTGTTGATGAGCCTTTGTTGCTTACTCAAACACTTACCGCTAATGATAATTCAATTTGTAGAAATCAACCTGTGCAATTAACAAGTAATTATGGAGGAGGTACAAAACCTTATACATTAAATTGGAGTACAGGTATTATTAATAACAATTTAATGAATTCGACAACAAGCATTACTAACACACCGGCAAATTCAATAATTTATTTTTTAACTGTAGTTGATAAAAATAATTGCACTACAACTAACTCAGTGTCTGTTAACGTTAATCAACTTCCAATTATTGATTTTGATGCTGACGTAAAAAAAGGTTGTCAACCGTTGCCTGTAAATTTTATAAATTTAAGCGGCAATAATCCTGTAATAAGTACCTATTTATGGGCATTTTCGCAAGGCGTTAACTCACCAAATCAATCACCATTTGCAGTTTTTAATAATGTTGGTATATATACTATTTCTTTAATTGCCACATCAGATAGCGGTTGCGTAAATTCCATTACAAAAAATAGTTTTATTACGGTTTACGAAAAACCCACGGCAAACTTTAATTCAGTGGCAGTAACCGAAGCCGATATTTTGGATCCTAAATTTGATTTTACAAATACATCGCTAGGAAATTATACAAATAGCCTTTGGAATTTTGGTGATGGGCAAACATCAACACAAACACAACCGGAAACGCACTCGTTTTATGATGTAGGTATTTATTATGTAACATTAAAAGTTTCAACTGAAAATAATTGTTACGATTATATTACAAAAACAGTAGAGGTAAAAGATGCGCCTGTAATATTTATTCCAAACACATTTACACCTTTAAATGCTGATGGATTAAACGACATATTTACAATTAAAGGCACAAATTTTTATGATTTTAAAATGATAATATTTAACCGTTGGGGGCAAAAAATAGCCGAAACAAACGATGTTACCCAAGGCTGGAATGGTAAATTTAAAGGACAAGATTGTGAAATGGGAACCTATATTTATCAAATTTCAATTAAATACCTTGGTGGTTACCAAAAAGGAATTACCAAAACTTTTACCGGGCATGTTAATTTATTAAATTAGTTTTTAATTTAAATATTCATTAACTATTTTCTTCCCAAATGCTTGCCAAATGCACAATGGTCTCAACAGCTTTTTGCATATCTTGTACACTTACCCACTCTTGCTTGCTATGAAAAGCATGTTCGCCGGCATAAATATTTGGACAAGGCAAACCCATAAATGATAAACGCGAACCATCAGTACCACCACGAATGCTAGATAATACTGGAGTTACGCCTGTTCGTTTAACCGCTTCCATAGCGTAATTTACAACATGCGGGCAGGTATTTAAAATTTCTCGCATATTACGGTATTGCTCACTTACATTAAACTCATAACTGCATTTTGGATAATTAGATAAAATAGAAATTGTAATTTGTCGCAGTTCTTCCTCTAAAGCAAAAAGCGTTGGCGTATCAAAAGCACGAATAATAAATTTTACTTCAACTTGTTCTAAACCTCCATTAATGCCGGTTGGATGAATAAAAGGTTGTTTGCCTTCGGTAGTTTCGGGTGTTTTATCAATAGGAATTTTATTAATTATTTGTGCCGTAATTTTAATGGCATGTTCCATTTTATTTTTTGCAAAACCTGGGTGCGTTGGAAAACCATTAATAATAATACTTACAGCATCAGCACTAAAGGTTTCATTTTCTATATGTCCCAATGTTTCACCATCCATAGTATAACCAAATTGTGCATTTAGTTTTTTAATATTTACTTTATCGGCTCCCCTGCCAATTTCTTCGTCGGGGGTAAACAAAATTCGAATGTCGCCGTGCTTCACTTCTGGGTGTTGAATTAAATAATTAACCGCATCCATTATTTCAGCAAGTCCTGCTTTGTTATCTGCTCCTAAAAGTGTAGTACCATCAGCAGTTACAATATCGTTACCAATTTGTTGTGCTAAAGCAGGATGTTCAGCAAATTTTATAATTTGAGTTGTATCGTTTGGTAATACAATATCTTTCCCGGCAAAATTTTTATGAATAACTGGATTTACGTTTGTTCCGCTGCAATCGGGCGATGTATCCATATGGCTACAAAAACAAATGGTTGGTACTTGCTTTGTTGTATTAGACTTTAAAGTAGCATACACATAACCATGTTCATCTATCTCGGCATCTGTTATTCCCATTTGAATTAATTCTTCAACTAACAAACGCCCTAAGTTTTTTTGTTTTTCGGTACTTGGGCAAGTGGGCGATGTTGGGTCGCTTTGTGTATCAATTTTTGCGTAACGAATAAAACGTTCGGTTACTGTGAAGGGGTAGTTGGTGAAGTTCATGGTTAAAATAAATTTATGAATTTATTTCTTAACAATTTAATAATTAACATTTGTTTGCTTTTAAAACAATTGTATCGTAGTTTTGGTATAATTAAAAATTAAAAACTATGTAACCCAAATATAAAAACCAATTAAGCGTTGCTTAATGTTCTTCTGTTTTCGTAAAACCTCGAAATCTTTGCAAGCAGAAAGAACAGTGCCAAGCAACACGCCATATGGCGTGTTCGTTTGCCTGTTTCTTTTAATCTTGCTAGGCTCTTCGAGGTGCCCACGAAAAATTAAGAGTAAACAGCAGATGTTCACGCCTAATTTTTGTAGAGATTGACTAAATAAAAATTTAGAACCCTCAATTTTTTAGGCTTTAAAAGTACGGCTTTAAAAAAGTACTTTGTAAACAATAAAAAATATAAAAATGAAAAAAACAATTTTTAATAAAATGCTTCTAGCATTTTGTATTATGGGCAGCAGTGTAAGTTTTGCCCAAAACAGCTACAACGTAAGGGTAAATAATGATATGTTAGCTTTTGCTACAGTGCAAGATTATAAAAATGTAATTGCACTTAATGCACACGATAAAAAAACGTTTACTGATTATGTTAATGCCAACATAAACTTTAGCTCATTATTTCGCAACCAAACAAGTACACTTTATCCCGATTTAAATGATGGCTTTATTGATGTAATTACTAATAAGGACGGATATATACAATTGGGCACTAATGTTTATAAAGTGGACCCAAGTTACTCTGTTACACCAGTTGTAAAGTTTTCTGATTTTACCCCAGCAATTAGGGCACAAATGGATGCGCACACTTACACCAATTCGGTAATACGTGCCTATAGTATAACAGATGATGTTATTGGAATGGTTGAAAGTAACACTCCGCCTTCCAATTCTCGACTTTTTTGCGGTGAAGATGGTGCTGGCGGAAGGGAAAACTCAAAACATATTGATTTAATCACACCAAATGGAGTTTCAGGAGCGGGTACAAGCTGTGGATGGGTAGATTGTTGGGTAAAATATTTACATGCAGGGATCTATTTCCATCTTTATGCTAGGTATAATAATACTTGTAGCACGCGCACAATATTAATTCACAAAACACCAGTACAATTTAAAGTTAAATGTGGCTACAGTTCAGGTGCTCCTTTTTATCAGTGGGACATCTCAACAGGTAATGGTTTAGGTGTTAATTGGACTGACTCTTATTATCAAAATGTACAACCACTATACGGATACTGGTTACGTATAGTATTTATGGCAAAAAATAAATTTTGGATTGGCGACCCTGATAACCCATCAGCCGATTTAGAAATTAGACAAAATTTATAAATGAAAAATTATATTACTCTTCTAATTATTATTTTTGGGCAAGCTTTGCTTGCCCAAAAATTTAATGGCTTTTATATTGAACCTACAGTAAGTTCAAAAATTTATTTTACTAAAAAATCGAATTTAAACCCAGTTCAACAATCATCCTATTTTACAATTCAACAAAAACAATTTATAAGTTTAGTAGGTATTGATGTAGGCTTAAATTTTGGTTACTCGTTTAAAAATAATGACAAATTTCAATTTGGTATCTCGCAGGATCAAGTAGAGCAAGGCTTTACTTCCTATGGTACATCAGTTATTACTTTTACACCAAGTGCTTCGTATGGTCAAGGTCGTTTTTCAAGTTACGACGGTGTTTCAGGTACTAATTTTACTTTACTTTACAAACGAAGCGTGTTTAATTATAAATCAAAGTACTTAAATACCGACAGATTTATACGAATGTATTTTAATTTTGGATTAGTTTATTTTTTTAAACCAAACAATGGCATTATAAGTTTAACAGGTACTGATAGTTATGGTTATACAGCAACCGATAGTAGCAAAGTAATTATTTCTGCAACAACTTATGTTTTACCTCAGCCGGTAAAACGCTCATTTAAATTAAATGTTGGCATTGATTTTACTTTTGGAAAAAAAGACAAAGAGTGGTTTAGTTTAAATATTTCGTTTATTAGTAATCGTTCTCAGCAAGCTTTTTTTAGCTATACAATGGTTGAAAGTAAAGTTATAAAACCAAATGGTTTAACGCAACAATACGTTTATTACATTAAAGGTACTGGCAATGGTATATATTTTACATTAAGTAAACGTTTATACCCCATTAAATGGCATAATGAAAGGATGGCAAAAAAACTGGAGAAGTTGAAAAGTTAGAGAAATTTTAAATTTAAAAAATAATAGTTTTAAGTAAAACATAATTTATATGAAATTAAAATTTATAATAGATTTATGTGCATTGCAAACATTTATAAATGCACAACAAAAAATAGATACGTTGGTTATAAAACGTAATATTTTTTATTTTGAAGCCTTAGGACAAGGACTTTATAACAGCTTTGCTTATGACCGACTCACACGCATTAATAAAAAAATAAAAAATTCATTTACTGTGGGTATTACACTAATTCCATCAAAAGAATTATTTGTAATAGGAACGCCAATAGCCTATAATATTTTAGTTGGTAAAAACACTCATTATTTAGCGATAGGTTTAGGTTTTACTTTATTTACGCGAACAATTTAACAGCCAAGAGCAAATAACTAATAGTAATGGTTATACCCAAACTAATAATTTTAGTGCGCATACAAATAATTTTTTTACTTATTTAACGCCTAAGTTAGATTACCGTTTTCAAAAAAGTGAAGGTGGCTTTTTTATGAGATTAACGCTTACACGACCTTTAGCTGGCATAAATAGATTAGTGAGCATCAAAGGAGGGGGATTAAATGTATCAAATACCCATACCGAGATGCAATACTTTACCAGCGCTGCTATTTACGAACCTTATAAAATATTCCCGTGGGCTGGTGTAAGTTTTGCTTACACTATAAAATAAAAATACTTTAAACACTCATCACCAAATTTTTCTTTTCAATACTTGCTTTAATATTTTCAATAGTGCCTTTTGGTATTGAACTAATTAATTTTTTAGTGTACTCGCTTTGGGGGTTATTATAAATTTCGTCGGCATCGCCCATTTCTTCTACCTTTCCTTTTTGCATTACCACCATTCTATCGCTCATAAATTTAACCACACTTAAATCGTGACTAATAAAAATATACGTAAACTTAAATTCCTGTTTTAGTTCGTTTAATAAATTTAAAACCTGTGCTTGTACACTCACATCTAAAGCACTTACACTTTCGTCGCAAATAATAAATTGTGGATTTAAACCCAACGCACGAGCAATACAAATACGTTGGCGTTGCCCGCCGCTAAACTCGTGTGGATAACGGTTAAAATGCTTTTCTTCTAAGTTTACTTTTTTTAATAAATCGTAAACTCTATCGCGTCGCATTTTATTGGAGTTAAATATATTATGAACATTCATTGGCTCCATAATAGCGTTACCAACTGTAATTCGAGGGTTTAAAGATGAGTAAGGATCTTGAAAAATAATTTGTAAATGTTTGCGATGTTCTCTAAAATCGCTTTCCTTCATACGTAACAAATCTTCGCGCTTGTAAAATATTTTACCCGAATGTGCTTCGGTTAACTTTAAAATAGTTCGTCCTAATGTTGTTTTACCACAACCGCTTTCACCCACTAAACCAAGCGTTTCGCCTTCATACACATCAAAACTTACATCGTCAACCGCTTTGGTATAATCTAATACTTTACCAAACAGTGTTTTTTTAGATGGGAACCATGTTTGTACATTTTGCAGTTCTAATATTTTATTCCGTTTGTATAATTCTTCGTGTTGTTTTTTACGTTCATCTACCGTAATAGTAACACTTTGTAAGGCATCACTTACATTTTTTTGGAGCTCAATAATTTCACCATTTTCGCCACGCTTCATAAAATCACTTACAACTGGCAAACGTCTTACGCGTCTATCTAGTGGCGGGCGACAAGCCAACAAACTTTTTGTATATGGGTGTTTTGGATTTGAAAAAATTTCCAACACCGGACCTTGCTCTACAATTTTACCTTTGTACATTACCACTACAGAATCTGCCAATTCAGCAATAACACCTAAATCGTGGGTAATAAATAAAATTCCCATGTTATGCTCTTGTTGCAACTTTTGCATTAACTCTAAAATTGTTTTTTGAACGGTAACATCTAATGCCGTTGTAGGCTCATCGGCAATTAAAATATTAGGATTACAACTCATTGCCATCGCAATCATTACACGTTGTTTTTGTCCGCCCGATAATTGATGCGGATAACTGGAAAACATGCGTTCAGGCGTTGGTAATTGAACCTCTTTAAATAAATCTATTACTTTTACCTTAGCCTCTTTTTTTGTAATTTTTTGATGTAATAAAAGCGCTTCCATTACTTGATCGCCACACCTAATAACGGGGTTTAGCGAGGTCATGGGTTCTTGAAAAATCATGGCAATTTCGTTGCCACGGTAATGGCGCATGTCGTCATTTTTAGTTTTTACTAAATCTATTTTGCTGCCATTTTTTGTATGATAAATAATTTCACCACCTGTAATTTTACCGGGTGGGTTAGGAATTAGTTGCATAATAGAAAGTGAAGTAACTGATTTACCTGAGCCACTTTCGCCAACTATACCAATGGTTTCGCCCTTGTGCAGTGTAAACGAAATATCATTTACAGCTTTTGTATATTCACCCTCGCTCTTAAATTGAGTAACTAAATTTTTTACTTCTAACAAAAGTTGTTTTTCCATACACGTATTAAAATACCAAACCTTTAAACTAATAATAATTTATTGGAAACAAAAAAATAATTAGATGATTTAGGCTTTTTGGGCGATTAAAAGTGTTGTTTTGTTAAAATATAAATTTATCATTATGTTATATTTTTATACCAATTACACACACATCGTCTACTTGGCTAAGAGCACCTTTCCAAGATTCGAAACGTTGAGTTAGTACTATTAACTGCTCCGATAAGGGAAGGTGTTGAATAGATAGTATTAATTGCTCGAATTGTTTATACTTAAATTTTTTGCCCGATAAGCCGCCAAATTGGTCGGCAAAGCCATCAGTAAACGTATAAATTAAATCGTTGGCTTGTATTTCAATTTTATGGTAAGTAAACGGAATGTTACTATCGTAAGATTTACCAACCGGCATTTTATCGGCCTTATATATTTTTAATTCACCGTTTCTAACAAAATAAAATGGGTTGTTTGCCGATGCATATTCTAGTGTATTATTTTTTTTATCAATTACAATTGCCACGCAATCCATACCATCTTTGCTTTCCTCTTTACTACCAATGGGATTTAAGGCATTAATGATTTCAGTTCTAACAGTATTAAGAATTAAATTGGGACTAATTATTTTTTTTTCTTTAATGGTTTCGTTTAAAATACTAATGTTTAATAAACTCATAAATGCTCCTGGTACACCGTGCCCGGTGCAATCGCCGGTAATGAGGCAAAATTTTTCCCCTCCGTCTTCGACACCTCCCCCTAATGGGGAGGATAAATTGGTTGCCCAATAAAAATCGCCGGCAACAATATCTTTAGGCTTATAAAAAATAAAATGCTCTTGTAAGTTCTCGTTTAATAGTGTATCGCTAGCCAATAAGGCTGTTTGTATACGTTTGGCATAATTAATACTATCAATAATTTCTTTTTGTTTTTCTTCAACCAACTCTTTTTGTAGAAATATTAATTTATTGGCAACTTGTTTTTCTTTAATACTTTTAAACAAAAAGAATAACAACACTGTAAAAACAGCAATGGCGGCGAATGCAAAATATTTAATTGTTTTTTCGGCTTTTAACTGTTCCTCTTTTTTATTTACTTTAAGTACATAGCTTAAAGAATCTTGCATTTGTTGTTTATAAAACGAATATTTTAATTGGGTTTCGGTATAGGCTTTAATATTATCGTCGCTTTTTACGCTATCGGTTATTTGTTTACTCCTAGCAAAATGGTACAATGCTTTTTCGTAATTTTTTAAACCTTTAAATGATTCAGATAAATAGTTATGTAAATCTATTTGCGTACTAATTGCACCTACAGATTGTGACATTCGCAAGGCTTTAATGGCGGTATCGCAGGCACGATTATATTGCTTGATATTGTTAAAGGTCATAGCCATGTAACTTAAATTTATTGCTGTGCTGTAAACATCGTTTCTGCTTGTCCATATTTTGTACGCTTGTACATAATACGTCATTGCTAAATTATAATTTTTTAATTGGTCGTAAATTAAACCAATGTTTTCAGCGGCGGCGGCAGTACCATTATCGTTCTTTAATTTTTTATTTAACGTTAAAGCTATTTGCATATATTTAATAGCCTTTGAAAAATTTTTCTCTTCCATATATGTAAGCCCAATGTTGTTGTTTAATGTGGCCATTTTACTATCGTTATTTGTACTTTTAGCAATATTCATTGCTTTTTGGTAATATTCCCGTGCTTTTATTTGTTCTTTTTGAAAACTATACACTACCGCAATGCCTGAATAAGCCGAGCCAATCATACGAAGGTTGTTTATTTTTTCTGCCAATTTTAAAGCTTCAAAATAATCTTCCATTGCTTTTTCAAACGAGCCTTTTTCACGAATAACCAACGCTACATTAAGCAAACTATTAACTTGATGTTTGATGGAGTTTGTTTTAAACGCTAATATTTTAGCCTTTTGTAAATAAACCAAAGAAGAATCTAACTGCCCATCGTTAATATAAAACGAGTAACCTATTTTAATAAAAATATTACATTGTTGGGTATCGGGTAAATTGGGCTTTAGTAATTGTTTTAAGGAATCGGTTTTTTGGGCAAAGCCAATATTTAAGAGGAAAAATAAAAATATAGTAAAAACTTTTTTCATTAGTTATTTTTAAAGATAATGGAATATATCTAAAAAAATAAAATTACGTTAGCTTTTTTACTTCAGAAACTAAAGTTTGTTTTACTTTTTGCCACGCGAATGTGCACTCTTTTAATAAAACAATATCTTCTTGATTTTCGGCATCTTCAAAATAAACTAAACTGCGCTGTACCGCAAACTTATTAATGTTTTTATACTTTTTTTCAAATAATTCAATCATTTGTTGCAAAGTATAGTCCTTCAACAAAAAATATATATCATAAAAGTCACGCTTGGAACCACGGTTCATTAACGTTTTTAATTTCATGGTTGCAATATCTTCTTTATTGGCAAGTTTTATACCCTCAAACATTACAGGCTCCGCAATAAAAGAATATGGATAATTTAAAATATCCAACTTTACATTCTAAATTTCCATAAACAAAGCATAATCTGAAGTGTTCTTTAATACAACATTAGGCAGTTGTGATAATTCACTTTCAATTAAAAACAGATCGTTTTTTTGTGCACTAAAAAAATCGAAATCAAAGGATAATCTATGCCCAATTTGTAGTGCCAACGAAGTGCCCCCAACTAAATAAAAACCGTTTAAACATTTTTGTTTACCTATTAAGCGCAGTAAATCCAATGTTCGGGCTGAGACTGCATTAAGTTGTAACATTTAAAGTTTGTTAAGGATATATTATAAATAGCACTTAAAAAATAAACACTCTTTTTTAAGATATAGTTGGTAGTTGTTGTTGCGGCAATAATTTTTTCGATACCATAATACATTTTTATTTTTTGCCAATCTTCTAAAGTACTTCTATCTAAAACACGGCAAATTACCCATTGGTAGCTAGCCTCCCAATTAATTTTTGTATAATCTGCGTCCCAAAAAAGGGTGGGGTTTAGTTGCATTTAAATCAAAGTTAGCGAAAGGAAATATATTTTACAATTCTTTTTCCATAATTTCAAAAAACGTAGCGTACTCTAAAATGTAATTGCTTTCAGATGGATATTTTATTTTAGAAATTTTATTTTTTAATAGATTATACGGTTCAATAGAATTTCTATATCCATTAAATAAGTTTATAAAATCTTTAGTGTCTTGCAATTTTTTTAATCCTAAACAACCGTTATAATATTTAAATGGTAATTTTAATATCTCTGTATTTATTGTATAAGCAGGCGAGTAATAAATGTTTTTAAGGTATTGAGAATTGTATTTTAATAAGCTTTTCAATTTTAAAGTAATATTATAAATCGATTCATTTTCGCTACTTTCATCTCTCCAGGCATTTAATGAGTCAGAAAACAAATCTAATTTTTCGTTAACTAATGGTTCAACTCGCCCTAAAAAAAGGTTAAATTTTAAATTAACATTTTTCTAAACATTCTCTATAAATTCATCTTGTAAAATGTTTTTAGAATATAATAATGGCTTTAATTTTGACTTATTGTTTATTGTAAAAAAACCTGATTTATCTTACGTCCATTTACTAATATCTATTTTATTAGATTCAAAATTTACAGTCTTATTTATTCCGTTTTTTAAAAACTGCGTTGGTGTTAATACAATACTTTTTTTTAAGTTGGAAATATATTGCTGGGCTAGATACTTCTCTTTTTGATTATCACTAATAGGATGTAAATCTATTACTATCCAGTTGCCAATTATAAAATCTTTATTAAAAGATAAAAGTGAATCACTTTCAATATTATTCTTAGAAGGATTTATACATGAAAACAACATCAACCCAAACGCTAAAGAAACTAATTTTTTCATTTTATAAATTTATAAACGAAAAATCCTCAACCAAAAAATGATTGAGGATTTAATTATACTTATCGCTTCGACAAGCTCAGCGTCCAATTTTCTTACTTCTTCTCCTGCACGCCCTCTAATGTAATTTCAATTTTTACATCATCGCCCAAACCTCCGCCTTCGCCAATGTTAAAGTCGCTGCGTTTTACAATGGCTTCGCCTTCAAAGCCAATAGTTTTTGCAGGAGTTTCCTTACCCGCAATCCAAGCTTTACCATCAACTAAACCTTCGTATCTAAACAACATTGTAAAATCTTTAGTAATGCCTTTTATGGTTAATTTTCCTTTAGCAGTGTAAGGATATATGCCTTCGGTATTTTTAGTTATTTCGGTTGCTTCAAACGTTGCTTTTTTGTTTTTTTCAACTGCAAAAAAATCGTCTTTCTTTAAGTGGTCATCGCGGTAACTGTTTTGTGTATTAATACTATTCATATCTAACTGAATAAATATTTTTGACCCTTCAGCATTTTGTAAATTCACATAACCACTATCAATAGTAATACTGCCTTTAGTGTTACTAATAATGTGTTTAATACTAAAATCTAACGAACTGTGAACTCCATCAACCATGTACAATCCTGTAATTTCGGCAATATCTTTTACGTTTGCTTGCATAGCGCTATCCGCTTGTGCTTTGCTTGTAAAAGTCATTTCTTGTCCGTTAATGTTACATTTAATAATTTCTTCTGTTATCATTTTGCCATGTCCTGCACCACCTGTTACAGCTATGTAAGGAGCAATAACCAATGATACGATAGACATTAACTTTATTAAAATATTCATAGAAGGGCCTGAAGTATCTTTAAACGGATCTCCAACAGTATCACCTGTTACTGATGCTTTGTGTGGCTCTGATTTTTTATAGAACATTTCGCCATTAATTAAAACACCTTTTTCGAAAGATTTTTTTGCGTTATCCCAAGCGCCACCGGCGTTAGATTGAAAAATACCCATTAACACACCTGATACGGTAACACCTGCTAATAAACCACCTAATACTTCCGGACCAAATACAAACCCAACAATTAATGGCGTAATTAAAGCAATTGCACCCGGCAACATCATTTCGCGGATAGAAGCTTTAGTAGAAATTGCTACACATTTATCATACTCTGGTTTTGCTTTGTATTCCATAATTCCCGGAATTTCGCGGAACTGACGACGTACTTCCTGTACCATATCCATAGCTGCTTTGCCCACTGCCTGAATACATAATGCCGAGAAAATAAATGGGATCATACCACCAACAAATAATCCTGCTAAAACCGGAGCTTTGTAGATATCAATAGCATCGATTCCCGCTATACCTACAAAAGCAGCAAACAATGCTAATGACGTTAATGCTGCTGAAGCAATGGCAAATCCTTTTCCCGTAGCTGCTGTTGTATTACCTACCGCATCTAAATTATCTGTACGTTCACGAACTTCAGGAGGTAACTGACTCATTTCGGCAATACCACCTGCGTTATCGGCAATAGGTCCAAAAGCATCAATAGCTAATTGCATAGCCGTTGTTGCCATCATACCTGCTGCTGCAATAGCTACACCGTATAAACCGGCACAATAATAAGAACCAATAATACCAGCCGCTAAAGTTAAAATTGGAATAACGGTTGATTTCATGCCAACTGCTAAACCACCAATAATATTAGTTGCATGACCTGTAGACGATTGTTGAATAATAGACATTACCGGAGGTTTACCCATTGCTGTGTAATATTCTGTAACAATGCTCATAACAGCACCTACAGCAGTGCCAACTAAAATAGCTCCAAATACACCCATTTTTGTAAACACAACTCCACGTAAAATAATATCGCCTTCAGGCAACATATAAATTACTATAAAGTAAGACGCTACAACAGTAATTGCCATTGAAGCCCAATTACCTAAATTTAAAGCAGTTTGTACATTTGATTTATCATCTTTAATGGTAACAAACCAAGTTCCAATGATTGAAAACACAATACCTAAACCACAAATTACCATTGGTAATAAAATTGGAGAAAAACCATTAAAAGCATCTGTAACATGAATCTCTTGCCCTAAAACCATTGTTGCTAAAATAGTAGCCACATAAGATCCAAATAAATCGGCACCCATACCTGCTACATCACCCACATTATCACCAACGTTATCGGCAATAGTTGCAGGGTTACGAACGTCGTCTTCCGGAATTCCAGCTTCCACTTTACCAACTAAATCGGCACCAACATCGGCAGCTTTTGTATAAATACCACCACCAACACGTGCAAACAAAGCAATAGACTCAGCTCCTAATGAAAACCCGGTTAAAACTTCGATAGCTGTTTTCATTTCGTTGCTATTTACTTCAACAACATTAAATATTTTTAAGAAAACGATAAATAATCCACCTAAACCAAAAACTGCCAAACCCGCAACTCCTAATCCCATTACAGTACCACCAGTAAAAGAAACTTTTAAAGCTTGTTTTAAACTTGTACGAGCGGCTTGTGTGGTGCGAACGTTAGCTTTAGTAGCTACTTTCATACCTATGTATCCTGCTGTTGCAGAAAATACCGCCCCTATAATAAATGCAATGGCAATAATCCAACTGCCATGTAATTCTTTACCATTAACTTCATGTATTGTTCCTGAGTAAGCTAATAAAGCGGCTGCAAAAACAACAAAAATGCTTAGCACTTTCCATTCGGCTTTTAAAAATGCCATTGCGCCTTTGGCGATATAACCGGCCAACTCCTGCATATTTGCATCTCCGGCATCTTGCTTGCTAACCCAAGCCGATTTTATTGCCATTACAATCAATCCAACAATACCTAAAACAGGTATTAAATAAATTACACTTTCGTTCATAACTTTAATTTTATAAGGGGTGCAAAACTAATAAAAAAATCTCAAAACGAAAATTTAGAAGGAAAATATATAAATTATATAGCTCTAATAGATTGATTATAAAATTTTTAGGAATTATTTATAGGTTCTATGCAACTAAAGTCCGGTATATTTTCTAAACAGTTTAATAGCTAATGCAAGCAAAATAATACCAAATACTTTTTTTAGAATAGCTATGCCGCCCACTCCCAAAAGTCTTTCAACCTTATTTAAATATTTTAACACTAAATAAACTATAATTACATTTAAAAAAATGGCAATAATTATTGATACAATATTATACTCTGCCCTTATTGATAAAAGCGTAGTTAATGTTCCCGTTCCTGCAATTAATGGAAACGCCAAAGGCACTACTGAAGCCGTTGCCGGAATACTATCTTTACTTATTTGAATTCCTAATATCATTTCGAAAGCAACAATAAACAGCAATAACGACCCCGCAATGGCAAAATCGCCAATGCTAATACCAATAATGTTTAAAATAGAATTTCCTAAAAACAAAAACACCAACATAATACCTAACGATACCCAACTGGCTTTTGCGGCATTAATTTCGCCCACTTTTTGTTTTAAACTAATAACTACGGGTATTGAGCCAATAACATCAATTACCGCAAAAAGTATCATGGTTACTTTTAAAATTTCAATAAAATCAAAAGCTAAATTCATAACACAAAAATACCTATAATTAAACTAAATAAGCACTTAGTTTTATTTATAATTAAGTTAATTACGTAGCAAACACAGTATTAACAAGAAGCTTTTTTTATGTATTTGTTAAAAAAAACCTGTGCCTCCTATTTATCTATGTGGTTAATTTTTTTTGCCGAAAAATAAATTTTTAATAATTACTTTTTTATAACTAAAATTTATTTTATTTTTATCTAAATATTTTTATATGACTACAAAATTCAAATTTAAAAGCCTTAATACTTTTTGTAATAACGAGTGGATGGTAAACAACCTTAAACGCTACCGCACAGTTTTTGATAAGGCTGAAATAGATTACGTGCGTTGCGAGTTAGCCATTTATAATAAAATGTTTGACGAAGAAGAGTGGAGTGCAAAAGTAAACTTAAAGTGTACTAACAATGTTGGTAACGTAGAAGTTTGCAATCGTGAGGTTAATATTAATGTAAAAAAAGATGAAAATATTTTTTACTTCCGCGACGGTTGGGGCGTTGAAACCAAAGGTACGTTTTGGAACAAAGGCGATTATACCTGGAAAGCATTTATTGACGATATATTTATTGGCGAACAAATTTTTCATATAAACGAAATTGGATTAGTGGATAATCAGCACAATCCTTATTTAGAAATTGAGCATATTAAATTGTATAACAGCGATGTAGACGGCTGGAAAGACCGCGACCGTAAGTATTTAAAAACTTTTGATAAAAAAACAGCTAAATATATTTGGGCCGAAATTAAATTTAAAAACCTTACCGATTTAGATTATCACTACGAAATGTATCTTAATTTTTTTGACGATGCCGGGCTAGCAAAAGCGTCTATACAACAAACAGGCTTTGTTGGCGAAAACCGAAAAGATTACACATACAATATTGAGCGTGCTTGGGGCAGCGCCGAACCAGGCATTTGGTCCGACGACAAATACCTTTTAGAAATTGTATTTAACGATGTATTAATTGCAACCACAACTTTTGAATGTGGCGATGCAGAAGAAGAAGGCGAAACACCAATTTTAAAATCGTTAGAGCAAGCCTTAACATCAGGTACTAGTGGCACAGCACAACATCCTAAAACCGAAGATGCCGACCCAAGTAAAACCTTAGAAGATTTATTAGCCGAATTAGACGCCCTTATTGGTTTAGAGGACGTTAAAAAATCAATAAAAGAAAATATTACTTACTTAAATTTTACAAAACTTCGTAAAGAAAAAGGGTTTATAGATTCCTCAAAACTATCGCTTCATAGCATTTTTACAGGTAACCCCGGCACAGGTAAAACTACTGTTGTAAAAATGTTGGGTAAAATTTACAATAAAATGGGTTTGTTAAGTAAAGGTAATGTGGTAGAAGTTGACCGTGCCGCCCTTGTTGGCGAATACATTGGGCAAACTGCGCCAAAAACAAAAAAAATGATTGATAGCGCCCGTGGTGGTATTTTATTTATAGATGAAGCCTATTCGTTAGCGCGCGCCGATGATGACAGCAAAGATTTTGGTAAAGAAGTTATTGAAATTCTTTTAAAAGAAATGAGCGATGGTCCCGGAGATATCGCTATTATTGGCGCCGGCTATCCTAAGCAAATAAAAAGTTTTATAGAAAGTAATCCGGGTTTAAAATCGCGTTTTACCCAATATTTTCATTTTGATGATTATATGCCTGAGGAACTATACCAAATTGCTATTTACACTGCCAACCAAAAGCAAGTTAAGTTTAGCCCCGAAGCAGACGCATTTTTAAAAGAACAGCTAACCGAAGCCTATCGTAAACGCGATGAAAATTTTGGTAACGCGCGTTTTGTAAATGCGGTGGTTGACGAAGCCAAACAGGATATGGGTTTACGTTTAATGAAAGCTGCAAATTTAGCCGACTTAACTAACGACGAATTATCAACCATTGTAGTAGAAGATATGCAAGAAGTGTTTGCTGTTGAACACAAAAAGAAACTAAAATTAAATATAAACGATAAGCAGCTAAACGATGCTATGGCTGAGTTGAACGAGCTTGTGGGAATGGATACTATAAAACAAGACATACACGAACTTGTAAAATTAATTCGCTTTTATAACGAAACCGGTAAAGATGTGGTAAATAAATTCTCGCTACACTCCGTATTTACTGGTAATCCCGGCACAGGTAAAACAACACTTGCACGCATTATTGCAAAAATTTACAAAGCACTTGGCGTTATAGAACGTGGGCACGTAGTAGAAGTTGACCGCGAAGGTTTGGTAGCAGGCTACGTTGGGCAAACCGCTATAAAAACTGCCGATAAAATTGAAGAGGCTATGGGTGGCATTTTGTTTATTGACGAGGCTTATGGGCTTGCAAGCAAGGGCGTTAGTAACGATTTTGGGCAAGAGGCAATACAAGTAATACTAAAGCGTATGGAAGACCAGCGTGGTAAATTTGGGGTAATTGTAGCAGGCTACCCGCAAAATATGCACGAGTTTATTGAAAGTAATCCGGGTTTTAAATCCCGTTTTGATAAAACATTTACCTTTGAAGATTATAAAACCGAGCAACTGTGGGACATTGCCAAGAATCTTTTATTAAAAGAAGGCTTAACATCTGCCGCCGAAGCCGAAGCGCATTTAAAAAATTATTTAAACGAACTTTACGAAAATCGCGATAAGTTTTTTGGTAATGCTCGCACCGTAAGGCAGGTTGTAGGCGATGTAGTAATGAAACAAAATTTACGCCTTGCCTCAATGCCAGCTGCAGAGCGCAAAGCTGAAGACTTAGCGAAATTAGTTTACGACGACGTAAAACATTTACAAATACAAGCACAAGGCAATAGACAAAATTTGGGATTTAAGTTTGGGAGTTAAAGCACTAAATCTATTTAAATCAAAAACTATTCTAAACTGATTTAAGTAAATTTTAAAGCGTACAATAAAACTTAAAAACCAATAATAACCAATCAGTTACTGTTTTTTTAATTTTGTAAATATTATAAAACCTTTATATTTCTGGTTAATTTAACAATTACTTAATAATAAGTTAGTGTTAATAAGAGTTATATTTGGTTTTACTAAAAATTTTTGTGAAAAGAATCTACCTTTTTTTGCTACTCGCTTTTTCATTTAAAATATACTCTACCGGGGGGTATATTACCATATCGTCTGTAGTGCCGGCAAGTATAACGGTTTGTGGTCAAAGCAAAGTTTTTTCGTTTACTATTAATAATCCGTCTGCATTCAATTTAACTAATGTTTCGGTTAATTTAACAATGCCTACAGGTTTAAATTACCAATTAGGCTCGGTTACTAATGCAACGCAAACTATTATTACACCTCTTAACACACCAAGTTTTACCTTAGCAAATATCCCTTCACTTACTTCGGTGGTTATAAGTTATACTGCATCTGCTAATTGTAATATATTAGGATATTTAAGTTCGGGCTTACCTACCGAAAATCAAATACAAGTTAACTACACTGCCGGAAGTAATATGGCGTTTGACAACCACACTACTCAATTGTACTTTGTTAAACAGCCCAATGTATCCATTACAACTATTACCAATCAATCGTTTAGCGGTAGTATTGGAGGCACGTTTACGCGCTGTATTACAATTATTAATGGTGGTACAGGCGAATTAAGCACGTTTTCATTAACAAATGTGCATGGAAATGGGGTGGCTATTACTGCCGCTTCTCCGGGCGTTTGGACAAGCAGTGCCGGTACAGAAACATATTTACTATCTAGCTCAGATTTTACTGCTATTGGCAATGGAAATACTTTATTTGAAACCGGCGAAAGCATTATTATTTGCGAAACCGTAAATATTATGAATTGCTCTTCTGTTTTTTCGTCTTTTACTGCCGGTTGGGGTTGTAATGGGCAATCGTGCCAAACATCGGTATCTACCGCTAATATTGTATTTCCAAGCTTTGTGCCAAATTTATTAATCACACCACAAACATCTGTTAACGTATGTTTAGGTATTGGCAATGTTAGCCAGCATTCGCTAACAATTACAAATTCAGGCGCAGGGCAAGCAATAAATACTATTTTAAATATTTATCAAACATCGGGGCCAACTTATATTGATATGTCTCAACAAACCGAAATAATTTTGGCAAGTATTACTATAAAAATAAATGGCGGCGCACCTTCGCTATTAGCACCAACTAGTACAACCGCAAGTGCGGCATCATGTTTGCCCGGCAGCCCAAAAGGCGCTGTTAAATTAACCATACCCACTATTAATGCTGGCGATGTGGTAGTAATTAGTTGGCAAACCCAAAGTTGTTGTAATACTGGCTATGGTTATTATAATGGTTGGGCTTATAATGCCACTTATCAAAGTATTTGTTTAAACAATTATATAGTACCGGCAGCATGGGGCAACGTTTATAATCAAAATTATATAAATACTATAGTTAATAATGGTTCGCCATCTACATTACTATCAGGGCAAACAAGTACGTTTAATTATTTATTAAATAGCGTTTACAACAGTTCTCCTGCCCTACCCGATGCGTACTTAAAAGTAACATTTACAGTTAGTCCTTGTTATACATATTCAGCTAACACCATTAAAATAATTAACGGTGTGGGTACCACTACCTTTTTACCAGCTAGTGTAGTTCAGGTGGGAAATGTTATTACAGCTATATTTACGGGTTCGGCGCCTTTTAATTCAACTCTGTATTCAACACTTGAGCAAGCACAAATTTTAATAGATTTAACGGGTAACTGTAGTATTTGTGTTAGTGGACCCGGCACTATTGGCGTGGGCATTTATTATTCGCCATCTGCATCATGTACTTGCGAAATGTTTCTAAACTCTACTAATTTTAACTTAAATTTAGTTTGCCCTGTAACCTGCGATGGCTTAAATTTTTTAAATTATACTATTAAACGCACTAGTTATGGTTTGCCCGATAATAATGATGATGGACTACCAGGCCCTGGCATTTTAGACTTTACAAAAATAAAAACATCGCGAGCAATGTATGGCGATACTATAACCTCTAGTTTTTTTGCAAAAATAAAAACAAGTGTTGCCAATCCTACTTGGCAATATTGTTATGCAAACTCAAGTATTACTAACGGTAATAATTTAACCTCTATTGGTGGAAAATTACGAATTTACAGGTTAGGTGCGTTGTTTGGTACTTGTAACGTAAATAGTGTAACAGCAGTAAGTGCCGGCACAGGTTTTAATTACGATTTAGGCTCTGTAGCATTAATCGCCAGCGGAGGCGTAGCACCAGGGTTTGTTTTTATAAATAACGATTCATTAATTTTTGAGCCACAATATAAGGTAACCACTAACATTGGGGGTGCTATAATCCCTGCTTCTACAACAAACACATTTATTGTATCAAATATTGTAAATCCTACAAATCCTGTTAATATATTTTCGTGTAATACTTTTCAAGGCAATTTTTCAATAATAGGATATTATTATACTAATTATGGTCCTGATAGCTATACCGCTAACAATTGTAATAAGGTAGTAATTACGCAAAATTATTATTTATCTATTGGACCATGTTGTGGTAACTATGCCGGAGGCAATTTATTTCCTTTTGAATATAGAAACTGGGCTAAAATAGACACATTAAAAACGATTGTGCCTGTTGGATATAAGTTTGTGGCGGCCAGCTTTTATGATGTAAGGACAGCCGGTACGTTTGCGGGATCTGCCTCATCTGTTTATAGCCTAACGCCTTTAAGCACGGCTAGTAATACGTTTGCATTTCCGGTTGGATCTTTTTTTACATCTGCCTCTACACCATCTATAACCCCTAGCGATGACGGCTTTTACGGTGTTTTTACAGCTACACTAGAGCCTAGTTGTGAAGTAGTGCAAAACATACCACTAAATGTAGCCTATAATTGGACGTTTAAACCTACATCGTTTTTACCTCAAGCAAATGCGCTTAACATAAGTAACGATAATACGCAAGATGCTATTACTTATATTGGGCCATCTATCTTTTTACAGTCAACCTTACCAAATATAAATGCTACAAGTAATATAGTAAGTTGGGATATTTCATTATCTAACACCACAAATTCACCTGCAAATAATACTTGGTTTAGTGTACCAACCATATCCGGCATTAACATTAATACGGTTGTTGATTTGGGTACCAGCGCCACTTTAACACCAGTTGGAGGTATTTATCAAATTGGGGTACTGGCTGGCGGAGGAACTGTAAAAAATTATAAAATTTATGGCACATACACCTCTTGTTCGCAAGATAGTTTAATAATGCATGCGGGATGGAACTGCCAAGGGTATCCAACAAGTTTAGCTACATACCCATGTACTACAAAAAAAATAACTTTAAAATCAACGCCGCAGTCACCATTATTAATTACAAACGTTATTACACCATCTACTGTAGTAAACTTATGTGATACTGCATCTTACGAAGTAGTTGGAACTAACGTACAACTAGGCAGTGTATATAATTTAACGGTAAGTGTAAATATACCGCCTGGCGTAATAATTGTGTCGGGTAGCTCGCAATTAGCTTATCCGGCAGCGAGCCCATACATAACTATTAGCAACCCAATTTTTGTAGGAGGGACAATTTATCAATACAATATCTCTGTGGCTTCGCCTAGCATAGGTGCTAATGGTTTACCGGGTATTTTAAGTATAGGAAATAATGCTGTAAAAATTAAGTTTAAGGTTAGAACCACCTGTGGATATACGTCGGGTAGTTTAGCCAGTTTTAGTTTTTTTGGTGTTAGTGGTTGTGGAGCATCTACCGGTCAATTGGTGTCCTTGTCATCACAATTAGGTATTGCGGGGGCAAGTGCGCCTTATGCTACAAACACAGTGCTAAAAAGTACATTTATTTCCCCTTGTAATAATGCTTCTACATTAAAAATATATACTCAAAATTTAGGTGGGTTATCTTTTGGTAATTCAGATACTATTAGAGTAACATTACCCATTGGGGTTTCTTATGTTGGCGGCTCTTTTGTAGGCTTAACTAATGCACCAGTTAATATTATCCCGGTAATATCTATTTTAAACAGTAAACAAAATTTAGCTTGGAAATTACCCGTAGGAGTAGCACCAAATGATAGTACCGTGTTTACAATAAATTACACCGGTAATCCTACATTATTAAGCTGTAATATTTCTAATTTTGAAACTAAAACAACTACAAGTTCTGCATTGTTATGTACCTTAACAGGTAGTTTATGCGGTGTGCAGGTAATTACAGGAGGCGATACGTTGCCGGTTTTTACATATAAAAGTTATTTATCTTTAAGTAATGCTACAGGGTTTTCAATTCCAAATCCTCCAACTGGAGAAACAGCCTTTATAAACTTTACAATTAACAATACCGGCCAAACACTAAACGCGTCAAATAATACTATTATTAGTTATTATAACGATGTAAATTCTAATGGAATATATAATACCGGAGATATTTTAATTACGCAACACTCCATAAATATAGCTATACCAATTAGCAGCACTTACGCGTATAGTTATACTTTAAATATTCCTTCGGGTGCTGCTTGTCATTACATAGCAGTAATTGATACGGCTTTAAACAATTGTTCCTGCTCACCATCGCAATTGGTGCTTAATTTGCCATTAAGAAACACAGCCGTAAATGCTACACTTTGTCCTAATCAAACCGCTAATTTGGGCTATAATGCTATTACGGGATATGGATATAGCTGGTCCCCTGCTACTAATTTAAATTCATCATCTACATCAAACCCAACGGTTACAGGTGTAAATGTCACAAATTCGCCTATTACAAATACTTATGTTTTAACTGTAAACAGAAATACCTGTTTATCAACTGATACAGCTACAGTAATAATAAATCCAAACCCAAGTTTAACAATTACTCCACTAACCTCTACTATTTGTATTGGAACAACCACCGCCATTGGCGTAAACGGAGCAACCACATATAGTTGGATATCCGCTTTATCTTTAAACAGTTCAACGCTAGCAACAGTAAACGCAAGCCCTACAACATCTATTATTTATACTGTAACAGGTACAAATGTATTTGGATGTTTTGCCAATACTACCTCATCGGTACTGGTTAACTCGTTACCAAACGTATCGGCTACCAGTAATACAATTTGTTTTGGTTTAAGCGCTCCAATTAGTGCAAATGGCGCTGTCAATTACAGTTGGTCGCCGGCAGGTACATTAAGCAGTAGTGTTACAACTACTGTTGTTGCAAACCCAAGTTTAACAACAACTTATACAGTAACCGGACAAGATGCGAATGGATGCCTGAAAACAGCTACTACAGTTGTAAACGTAAATGCTTTGCCAAATGTTACAGCTACAAGTAATACTGTTTGCATAGGGTTAAGCGCGCCAATTAGTGCAAATGGCGCAGTTAATTACAGTTGGTCGCCGGCAAGTACATTAAGCAGTAGTATTACAACAACCGTAGTTGCAAACCCAAGTTTAACTACAATTTATACCGTAACCGGGCAAGACGCGAATGGCTGTATTAAAACAAACACAACAAACGTAATTGTAAATCCATTACCTAATGTCGTTACAACAAGTAATACAATTTGTGCAGGTTTAAGCGGCTCAATTTCGGCAAATGGCGCTGTAAATTATAGTTGGACACCAACAATAAGTTTAAGTAGCAGTTTAACCGGTACTACAATTGCTAATCCTAGCGTAACTACAATTTACACTGTAACAGGGCAAGATGCGAATGGCTGTATTAAAACAACAACAACTAGTGTTTTAGTAAATCCATTACCAACTATTACGGTAAACGGCAATACTGTTTGCGCGGGTTTAAGTGCGAGTATAAGTGCAGGGGGAGCAGTAAATTATACGTGGACACCATTTAGCACTTTAAGCAATAGCGTGTCGGCTGTTGTAATTGCCAATCCAATTGTAACTACTATTTATACTGTAACGGGGCAGGATGCAAATGGCTGTATAAAAACAAATACAACTTTTGTAAACGTAAATCAGTTGCCGGATGTTGCAGCAACAAGTAATACAATTTGCATAGGTTTAAGCGGTCTAATTTCGGCCAGCGGTGCAATTAATTACACATGGAGCCCCTACAGCACACTTAGTAGTAGTATAACCGCTAGCGTAAATGCTAATCCCATTACTACAACTATTTATTCAGTAACAGGGCAAGATGCAAATGGGTGTATAAAAACTAAAACAACTACGGTAATTGTAAATCCTTTGCCAAACGTTTCTGCCACCAGTAATACTATCTGTTTTGGATTAAGCGGTACAATGATTGCAAACGGCGCAATAAATTACAGTTGGTCGCCAATTAGTTCACTCACAAATAGTAATACCAGTACGGTAGCTGCAAACCCTTTAGTTACTACGGTATATAGCGTTACCGGCCAAGATGCGAACGGGTGTGTAAAAACAGCTACCACGGCAATATTAGTTAATGCACTACCAACGGTAATTGCAAGTAATACCGCTATTTGTATTGGATTAAGCGGTGTAATTAATGCAAGTGGAGCGGCAAATTATACTTGGTCGCCTGCTAATACCTTAAATACAAATTTAGGCGCAAGTGTAAATTCAAACCCAACAGCTACTTCAACTTACACGGTTTTAGGGCAGGATGTTAATGGCTGTTTAAACACCGCAATAAGTACAGTTACAGTAAACCCTCTCCCAATTTTAAATATTATATCGCCAACGGTAATTTGTGCGGGTCAAACGGCTGCTATTTCAGCTAACGGAGCCATTACATATACTTGGAGTAATGCCGTAAATAACGCAAACCAAACAGTTGCGCCTATTATACCTACAACCTATAATGTAATTGGTAAAGATGCGAATGGATGTGTAAATACCACTTCGGTATTACTTAATGTATTAATTCAACCAACCCTTACTATTAGTGGTTCGCCAACAGTTTGTGTTGGCAATAACATTGAATTAAATGCAAATGGTGGATTAAGTTATTTATGGAATACTTCCGAAACATCAACAATTATTAGTGTTTCGCCGAGCACAAATAGCATATTTACTGTTAGTTCGGGTATTGTACCTTGTAATTCATCAACTGTATTTGCTGTAACAGTTTATACACCTGCTACTATTAATTCCCTAAGTCAACCTAACACTATAATTTACGGTTCAAGCAGTACCTTGTTTTCAAATGCCGCTGCAAATTATTTTGTTAATTGGGCATTATCGCCAGATATAACTTGTAATACTTGCAACACTGTAACCGTTACACCTGAAATGACTACAGTTTACAACGTAAGTATTACCGATGAAAACGGCTGTATAATTACAAATACTGTGTTAGTTAATGTTGAATTAGTTTGTGGCGATGTGTTCATACCATCTGGCTTTAGTCCTAATAACGATGGACTAAACGATTTTTGGTGCGTGTATGGAAATTGCGTAAAGGCATTTAACTTACAAGTATTTAATAGATGGGGCGAAAAAGTTTTTGAAAGCGAAGAAAAAACAAATTGTTGGGATGGAACTCATGCAGGTGTCATGCAAAATGGTGCCGTATTTATGTATCAATTTAGTGCAACGTTAGTAAATGAGAAAAAAGTATTTAAAAAAGGTAATGTTACATTAGTAAGGTAGTTACATTTAAAAAATAATAGAATGAATGTAAAAAAAATTAGTTTTTGTTTTATTGTATCACTTACTATGGTTTGCAATGCACAAGACGTTCATTTAACTCAGTTTTATGTTTCGCCTCAAACCATAAACCCTGCTGCGTTTGGCATAATAAATAATTTTGAAGCAGGGTTACAGTATAAATCACAATGGAATAGTTTTACACGAGGTTTTACCACATATTCTGCATTTGTAAATAAACAAATACCTACAAAAAATAAAAAAGGAGGGTTTTTTGCAGTTGGCTTAAATGTTACTTATGATAAGGCAGGTGATGCAAGTTTTAATAGCGTTGTTGCAGGTTTACCAGTAAATTATACAATTAGAATAAATACATCTAACTACCTAACATCCGGTTTAAATTTTGGATATAACCAAAAAACAATTTCCAGCTCAAATCTATCATGGGGTTCGCAATATGATGGATTTAATTATAACCAAGCACTACCAAGCGAAAATCAAATACAGCAACAAAAGGTAGCTATGGATGTTGGTGCAGGTTTAGCGTGGGTAAAGAAAAAAAGCGGCAAAGCCTTTACTAAATTAAATAAACCCTCTAATACCTTTGGTATATCTGCGGCTCATTTAAACAGACCTTCTTATTCATTTTATAAAAATAATGATGATAAAATGAAAATACGGTATAATTTGTACGAGTATTGTCATCTTTATTTTGATGGATCAAACTTAAGTTTAATCCCTTCCATTATGATACAGAGACAAGGTACCGCCAATGAAGTAATTTTTGGAAATATGTTTTCTTACGCTCTTAGTTCGCAATCATACATAACCGGCATACGAAATGCCAACTCCATTAATTTTGGTGTTTATTACCGTTTTTTAGATGCCTTAACTATAAATGGCATGATTGAATATAAAAAATATTTAGTAGGTGTATCTTATGATTTAAACCTTTCGAGTTTAAAACAATCTACTAATGCAAGAGGCGGTTTAGAAATATTTTTTAAAATTAAAAACCCTTTTAATTATCTATATAAAGGGTTTAGTAGTTGGTAGTTTTAGTGAGTTATTTACAACAATACTAAATTATATCTTTACACTGATTGTATGCCTATGAAAACTCTTCCTCACCAAAAACACTACATAAATAATATTTTAAAAAATGCACTTGTCGCGTCTGTTGTTATTACCATTTCTTTATTTTTAGGCATTTTTGGTTATATGTATTTTTTTAAGCTAGGATTTGTAGATGGCTTGTACAACGCCAGTATGATTCTTACTGGTATGGGTCCGGTTGATAAACCAATTAACAATGCCGGAAAAATATTTGCATCGTTTTATGCTATTTATAGCGGTGTAGCGTTTTTAACTAGTGTTGCTGTTTTGTTTTCGCCCATTCTACACAGGTTTTTACATAAATTTAAATTGGATGTAGAAGAGTAATTTTATTTCCAAAACCTACTAGGATGTGCCTCTTTTATTTCGCGTAAAAAATCGAGTTTGCGTAACGTAGTAACAAAGGCTGCTTTAGTTATTTATGTGTCGTGTACATGCTTGTAAGATTGGCACAGCGCTGAGCGTGAGTGCGAATTGATTTTTGGAACGGCAAATGTGTAGTATACATTTTATCGGGCAAGCGCTTAAGCGGCGAAGGAGCTTGTCTTCTAAATTTTATTCAATAAAAAATTTCGAGGCACAAATTTTTTTACTTCGCCTAAATTTCAACAAAAATTAAAAGTGTTTGGGAAATTGCCGTGTCTTAAATTTTTGTTTCTTTTGTTTTAAGACAAAAGAAAGTAAGATAAAAATTTTCGTAAATTCATCCCTAATAAAAAAAGTAAAACACTAAAAATGCCAACCGTCCTCCTCCTCTGTGCCCATCGCCCAATACGCTCGCCTAGCCAGCGTTACAGGTTTGAGCAATACCTGCCATATTTAAAAGAAAATGGATTTAATTTTACATGGTCATTTTTATTAAACGAAAAAGATGATAAAACGTTTTACGGAAAAGGAAAAACACTTTCTAAAATTTTAATTATTATAAAAACTATTTTTATACGATTAAAAGATGTTAGGCGTTTTAAAAAGTTCGATATTATATTTATTCAGCGCGAAGCCTTGTTTTTAGGTACATCGTACTTCGAAAAAAAAGCATTTAAAAGCGGCGCAAAAGTTATTTTTGATTTTGACGACAGCATTTGGTTTGCAGATACTAGCCCCGAAAATAAAAAATGGGAATTTATAAAAAAACCGAAAAAGTTTTTTAAATCAATTACTTACTCGCAAACCGTTATAGCCGGAAATGCTTATTTACATAGCAAAGCATTACCATTTAATAAAAATACTGTTATTATTCCCACAACAATTAATACAAATTATCACCTTCCCAAACCAGAATTAAGAAACAAAGATTATGTTACAATTGGTTGGAGTGGCAGCATTAGCACCATAAAACATTTTGAAATATTAGTCCCGGTTTTAATACAAGTTGCAAACCGTTATAATACTAAAGTTAGTTTTAAAATTATTGGGCAAACAAATTACACCAATAATGTATTACCTGTTAAAAGTATCAGCTGGACCGAAGAAACAGAGGTAGATAACCTAAACAGTTTTGATATTGGTATTATGCCTTTGCCAAACGATGAATGGGCAAAAGGAAAATGTGGCTTAAAAGGTTTAAGTTATATGGCTTGTGGCGTTGCTACTATTATGAGCGATGTGGGTGTAAATGCCGATATTATTCAGCACGGCATAACCGGTTTTTTAGCCAATACTGAGGAAGATTGGCTGAATTATTTAATTAAACTTATTGAAGATAAAGATTTGCGCCAAAAAATTGGCGAAGCAGGACGAAAAACAGTAATAGAAAAATACAGCGTTGAGGCAAACAAACAACTCTACCTAAATGTATTTAGTAAAGGAACGAGTATTTAGCATTTGGTTAGGTTTAGTCTATAAAAAAATGAGTTTCGTCGTTAAAAATAACTTAAGACAAAATGAATTCTAACTAGTTATTATTGCACTGATATTTAGCAAATTAACCATTAATTAACTGGTAATAAACAGCTTTTTAACAGCCAAGTTGCTGTGTTTTAACGTTAGTACAGAATGTAATATGTTTTATTCGTCTAAAAAATAAAGTTATTAACAATTTTAATCGTAATTTTGTAGTCCAATCTTTACAAACCATGTTAGAAATTTTAAAACACTTTGAGAATAAGTACGGTACCCTTAAAAAAAAGGGATTACGTATTGAGGGTTTATCGATGATTGACCCAAAACGTAAAAAACACGTTATTATTATTAGCAAACCTTTTATGTTTGATAACCGCCAGTTACCAAAAACATATGAAGGACTTGATATTAAAGCAAAAATTGAAGGTATTTTACCTAAAGAGTTCGCTATTAAAAAAGACGCCGTTAAAAAAGAGTATGTATGGGCGCCTAGTAAATTTGAAAAATATGTTGACCGTTGTTCGGAAGATATTCGTAAACAATTTGGTAATCCTGATATGACACGAAAAGAAATGTTAGACGCATTAGCTTTTGGTAGTTTTGAAGACCATAAAAAGAAAAGTTTACAATTAATGGCCGAAGGAAAAATTCCGCCATTTAAAATGAATTAGTTTTTTATGTTTTAGTTTAAAATATAAGCAGTCAATTGAATAATTAAGGGTTAAACAATAATTGCTTTGGTTCAAAAAAGTCGGTTAATTACCGGCTTTTTTGTTTAATTGAGAACTTTAAAGTTTACTCTAATTAAAACATTTATAATTACAACTACTTCGTTACAAAAACAAAAACATCCTCGTTATCTGCTTTCATTAAATATTTTTCGCGTGCAAAGGTTTCTAAACTTTTTTTATTAGTTTGTAATTCGGTTAGTTGAAATTTATTGCTTTCAATCTCACTAACATAATAATTTTTTTCTTTTTCTAATTTTTTACATTTATTAATTAAATCTAGTTGCGTAAATACATCGTTTTTATCAAAACACAATAACCAGGTTATAATACCACAAATAGTTAAAAAATATTTATTCTTTATAATATTAAATAAAAACATCTTAATTTAGTTTACTCAAATTTAACTACTAATAAAGCCAAAAAATAAAATGAAAAAGTTTTTTTTTAAAACTCAACTGTTAGTAATTATCATTTTAAGTTTTTCGTTTTTTAAACAAACAGGTACTTTTAAAACCGACCAAATAAAAAACAAACGTGTAAAGCTGGCATACGATACTAAGTGGGAAGATTTAGAGAAGTTAATGCAGGCAAAAAAAATTAATCCGAAAAAATTTTCACTTTATTTACGTGTATTTAAACTTGAAAAAGAATTTGAAATATGGGTAAAAAACACTGACGATGCCAAATTTCAATTACTAAAAACAATTCCTATTTGCGCTAATAGTGGTGCCCTTGGCCCTAAACGCAAAGAGGGTGATTTACAAGTGCCTGAAGGTTTTTATGAAATTAATGCCTTTAATCCTAATAGCAGTTATAATTTAGCCATAAAAGTAAATTATCCTAATGCTTCCGATAGGATAAAAGGAGCGGGTGATAGATTGGGCGGCGATATAATGGTGCATGGCGAATGTGTAACCATTGGCTGTATTCCACTTCAAAACGATCCCATTCGCGATGTGTATATTTTATGTGTAGAGGCTCGTAACCGTTCAAGTAAAATTAAAATAGATATTTTTCCATGTAAATTTTCAAAACAAAATATAAATATGTTGAAAGAAAATTACAATACTGATAAAGTGAGCTTTTGGGAATCAATAAAAGAAGGTTATTTGTATTTTGAAGAACACAAACATTTACCAAAAATAACGGTTTCAAAAAAAGGAGATTATGTTTTTGCAAACTAAAAATTATATCATAATTGTTTTATTTTTTTTGATTGTACGCTGCGGCAATAAATCAACAGAAACCGCGCCCAATAATATTATTAACGAGCAACAATTTACTAAAATTTTAAGCGATTTTTTAATTTCAGAAAGCGTTATTAATTTAAATATTAAAAATATTAATAATCTTAAATTCGATTCTATCTATGCCTTTAATCCTTTAAAAGAAAATAATATTTCAAAAGGCAAATACGACTCAACAATATACTATTATTCGCAACATCCGGAATTATATAAACAAATTTATGAAGATGCTTTAGAGCTATTAAGCCAAATGCAAATTCAACAAAAAGCCAAGTTTGTGGCTGATTCGTTGCGAATTATTAAAATTAAAAAAGATTGTGCTTTGGTGGCTGAACGGAGTCGAAGCCACAAAATCAAACATCAAGATTCGTTAAAAGCAACCAAAACAAAAAAAATAAGATAATAGTTGTTGTAGCACTTTGCAAACTACAAGTCTGCAAAATTTGTGTTAAATCCTTATTAATAAATATTTTTTGTAAAAAAATCTGTAAATCTGTGGCTAAATATAAAGCAATAATAATATAGTTTTAAGTACTTTTGTCCCTACTAAAAATGCCAAGTAAACAACAAAAATTTGCCGAAATAGAAAACCTTTCCAATTGTTTTCATTTTCATTTCGAACATATTAGCAAAGGCTTTACATTAAAAGGCAAATGGCTTTTAGATTACTTTAAAAACTTAAACCCTATAGTGCTGGAACTTGGCTGTGGCAAAGGCGAGTACACCATTGGCTTAGCGCAAAATAATCTAGATAAAAATTACATTGGGGTAGATATTAAAGGCAATCGTATTTGGAGCGGCGCCAAACAAGCTATTAACGCAAAGCTACAAAACGTTGGTTTTTTGCGAAGTAAAATAGATTTTATCACCAATTGTTTTTCCCAAAACGAAGTAGATGAAATTTGGATTACCTTCCCCGACCCGCAGCCGCAAAAACCACGTGCACGACAACGTTTAACGCACCCACTTTTTTTAAGCCGCTACAAACAATTTTTAAAACCAAATGGTTTAGTCCACTTAAAAACAGATAGTACCAGCCTTTATGAATTTACTTTACAAGTAATTGAAGAAAATAAATTGCCTTTAATTTGGCACACCAATAATTTATACCAAAATTGCCCTGAAGAAAGAAAAGAATTAATTGAAATAAAAACCTATTACGAAGCACTATTTACAGGCAAGGGCGAGGATATAAAATATATTTTATTTAGGTTAAATGATTAGTTCAATTTAAATAAAACTATAAGATGTCAAAGTCATGCTGAACTTGATTCAGCATCTCAGTTCTTTTTCTTAGTTGATACCATTGAGCGTAATGGAAGTTTCTTTATTTAAAAACTACTTCCTACCCGGACATTTTTTGCACCTGTCGCCTTTTTTAAAATTTTTGCAACAGTCTTTTTTCTTTTTACAACAGTCGGCAAAAACTGCCAAAGGGCAATTGTTTTCAAAAAAAGTAGGACGTTTTTTTAATTCATTAAACACACGATAAAATTATACATAATCAAATCAATTTGAAATACCTTAAATAAGGTAATTTAATTCAAATTACGTTAACTAATTGTCAATTAAATTAATAACCGCAGTTTATCAAATAATAATTGTACTTTTACACCCACAAAGTAAAACACCTCGCCTATTTTTGTCGGCACAAAGCATTAAAGCAAGGTATTTTAGCTTTAATGTATTAACTTAAATTTTATAAAATGACATTTGAAGAAATTGGTCTTAACGCAGACCTATTAAAAGCTGTTACCGAATTAGGCTTTACATCGCCTACACCTATTCAACAACAAACAATCCCTTTATTAAGTCAGCAAAAAACCGACTTAGTTGCCCTTGCGCAAACAGGCACGGGTAAAACGGCAGCCTTTGGTTTACCAATGCTTAGCCAAATTAATTGCGACGATAAAAACACGCAAGCCCTAATTTTAGCACCAACGCGCGAATTATGTGTGCAAATTACCAACGATATAAAAAATTATAGCAAATATTTACGTGGTTTTAATGTTACTGCTATTTATGGCGGTGCGCGTATAGATGGGCAAATAAAAGAAATTAAGCGTGGCGTACAAGTTATTGTAGCTACTCCGGGCCGTTTAATTGATATGATTGAACGTAGAGTAATTAGCCTTAAAACTGTTAAGGTTGTAATTTTAGATGAAGCAGATGAAATGCTTAACATGGGTTTTAAAGATGATTTAGATATTATTTTAAAAGAAACTCCTTCCGAAAAAAACACCTGGTTATTTAGTGCTACTATGCCTCGTGAGGTAGATCGTATAGCAAAAAACTATATGACCAACCCAAAAGAATTAACTACCGGTAAGAAAAACGAAGGTGCCGATAATTTAGAACATATTTATTATTTAGTGCAAGGGCGCGACCGTTACTTAGCTTTAAAGCGTGTGGCTGATTATTACCCCGATATTTTTGGTATTGTATTTTGCCGTACCAAAGCCGAAACGCAAGAAGTTGCCGATAATTTAATTAAAGATGGTTATAGTGCCGATGCCTTGCATGGCGATTTATCGCAAAGCCAACGCGATTTTGTAATGAAACGTTTTCGTAGCCATACCTTGCAAATGCTTGTTGCTACTGATGTTGCAGCACGTGGTATTGATGTAAGCGATGTAACACACGTTATTAACTACAATCTTCCAGAAGATGTTGAGAATTACACACATCGCACAGGCCGCACTGCACGTGCCGGTAAAAGCGGTATTGCCATCGCTATTATTACGCCAAAAGATACAAGCAGAATAAAAGATATTGAGCGAATGATAAAAAAACAATTCGTTAAAAAAGAAGTACCTAACGGTTTAGATGTTTGCGAAAAACAATTGTTTAATTTGGTTCATAAATTACATAATGTTGAAGTAAAAGATGCGGAAATAGAATCGTTTTTACCTGCTATTTATGAAGAATTAAAAGAACTAAGCAAAGAAGAATTAATAAAACGCTTTATTAGCGAAGAGTTTAACCGTTTTCACGAATACTACCAAAATGCGCCCGATTTAAATATTGCCAAAGGCAGTGTGGATGGTGCTTTTGGAAGCAGTCGCACAACTCGCTTTTTTGTAAACATGGGGCAAATGGATGGCTTTAACTTAAATAGTTTAAAAGACTTTATGAGCGATACTGCCAAACTACACCCTCGTATGGTTTTTAATGTAGATGTAAAAAGCAGTTTCTCGTTTTTTGAAACCGAAAGTAAATTTGTAGATAATTTTATGGCTATTAACTCGCAAGATGTAGAGTTTAACGGACGTAAAATTAGCCTTGAAGTTAGTAACCGACGCATGAAAGATGGTGGTGGTGAAAAACGTGGTGGTGGGGAGCGAAAAAGTTACGGCGGTGGCGGTGGCGGCTACAAAGGTGGCTCTAAAAGTTATGGTGGCGGAGGCGATGGTTACAAAGGTGGTGGCGAAAAACGCGAAGGTGGTTTTAAACGCCCTCGCACAGCTGCCGGCAGCGGAAGCTCTGAAAAAAGCAGCAGTGGGGTTAGCAAAGAAAAGTCGTTTAGAGATAAAGACAAAGGCTACACCGGTGATAAAAAGAAAACCTTTGGAAAAAGTAAGTTTTAACTTTTAATAAATTTATAGAAAAACATTCAATCAATTTTGGCTAAGGCCATTTATAGAGTTTAATTAATTGCCCCGACCTTAAATCGGGGCAATTTAATATTTAATGATTATAGTTTGTCTGTTTTAAAACATTGTCGCATCAAGCGGTTTAGTTGCATTTTTTCACCAAAATAATCTATAACTTATTTTATAAAAGCTAATAATTAAAAGTAGCTTCAGCCAAACACCATAATTACAGTAAAATTACAAAACAAAAAAGGCTTTCTATATAGAAAGCCTTTTTTAAATTATTAAAAAGAGATTTATTTTTTTACAAACTCTCCCATTTTATTATCGTAGTTTAAAAAATAACCTCCTTTAGGTAGGTTACTAACGTCAACCTTGCTACCAAATCCTTTTTTAACAATGTTACCGTATTGGTCATAAATCTCATACATAGTTTCAAATGCTTTATCACTTTTACCTTTTAAAAAGAAGTTAATGTCTTTGCTGGCTTTAATTGGAGCGTATTCAATTTCAGGAACATCTGTCATTACTTCAACTGGCTTGCTTAAGCGCGGCTGACCGCTATAATCTGTTTGACGAACACGAATTTGATTTTTACCACTATGAGGTACAACTTTAAATGAATAATCGTTACTTGTTGGTGTACCAACACCATCAGCTTCGCCAACTTTTACCCATTTGTTCCAACGAAATTGTTCAATTGCAAAAGTTAATTTTCCGGTTTCTGATTTTGTAGTCCATTTAACAGTACCTTCTTTATCTAAAGTCATACTAACTACTTCAAATGTGCTTTTTGGTTTTAATACTTCAGGGTTTAATACTTTTGGTTTGCAGTCTTCCTTATGAAAAATTTTAATTTCAACTTTATCGCCAATATTTAATTTGTGTGGTTTTAAATCTATTTCAAAGGCACTAGACGTTACCTCATCTGTGGTAATATTACCGTTTACTTTAACCTCGTTTACACAAAAACCTACTCCACCACTCTGAAATGGATTTTGAACGTAAAGGTTTTTTCCCTGGTAATTTCCCTCAAGGATAATAACACCACCCTGGGCGTTAGTAGTGTTTACACTAATAAAATAAAAAAATAAGTATAAAATAATTTTTTTCATCGACTAATATGCCATTCTTAGCGTGCAATATTAGGATGTTATTTTTTAATATCAAAATAAATTTTCAACAAAAATGTATTATATTTAATCGCAATTACACATAATATAGCTATTTTTGTTAAATTAATAATAATTTTATGAAAGGTTTATTTAACATTGCACTATCTTTAATACTTGTAGGATGCTTAAATTCTTGTAAAAATGGCAATACAAACGAGGTAGAAACTACAAACGATTTTAAGGGCGGCGATAAAGTTATTAGAATTGCAGAAGTACAAAATCCACACAGTATTTTCCCGCATAAAATTACAAATGCTATTGATGGGCTAATTGCCTCTCAAATACACGAAGGTTTAGTAAAAGTTAGCCCTAAAGATTTGGGTGTAATACCGGGCATAGCCGAAAAATGGGAAATTTTACCCAATGGTAAAACAATTACATTCCATTTAAGAAAAGGGGTAAAATTTCAAAGCGTAGGAGCAATAGCCGGTAAATCTATTGAGGTAACTTCAAAAGATGTAAAATTTACTTTTGAATTATTATGTACAGATAGGTTGGGCAATGTTCAATTTCACACGGTTTGTAAAGATAGAATTGTAGGCGCAAATGAATATTACAAGGCTAGTAAAGGTCAAAAAATTGAATTAAAAGGATTTAAAATTATTGACGATTATACATTTTCTATAGAATTATTAAACTCACCAAACACTTTTTTGGAAATAATTGCAAACCCGGTGGCAGCTATAATTTGCCAGCAAGCATACGATATTAAAAAAGAAGATTCAAACGTAGGAGTTGGGCCGTTTGTTTTAGACGAAAAATCGAGTACAAAAAAACACTATGCCATGTATAAAAATGTAAATTATTATGCAAAAGATAAAAATGGCAATGCTCTTCCTTTAATTGATTCGGTTATAGTTGATATTTTAGGCTCAACCGAAGAGGCTTTGCAAAAATTTCAAGCCGGTAAATATGATTTTATTGGATCTGTACCTAGCAATCAATTAAAGCAAGTAGTAGAACAAAATATTGCTGAATTTAAAGGCAATCCCCCACATTTTTTATTAGATCAGCGTCCTGAAATGAGTTCTGAATTTTATTTATTTAATATAAACAAAGCACCATTTAACAATGTTAAACTGCGTCAAGCAATAAATTATGCAATTGACAGAGAGAAAATTATTGACCGTGTGTTATTTGGGCAAGCTTTTGGCCCGGCCATATATGGCATTGTTCCACCAACATTTAATTATTATAAAATTAGTGATTTAAGCGGTTACCCATTTAACATTGAAAAAGCTAAACAGTTGTTAAAAGAAGCCGGCTACCCTGATGGTAAGGGTTTACAAGAAATTCAACTTTTAGTTAATTCAGGCAACTCTCGAAATAACTCTGTAGCTGCCGAAATACAAAAACAATTAAAAAACAATTTAAATATAAATATTACGTTTGAATCTTTACCAAATGCCGAAAAATTTGATTTACAAATTAAAGGGCAGGGCAACATGTACCGTTTTGGCTGGGTAGCCGATTACCCGAGTCCAGAATCATTTCTTTCGCTTTTTTATGGCGAACAAGTTTCAAACGATACCACACATTTATCGTATCCAAACACTACAAAATACGTAAATCCGGAATTTGATAAATTTTACAAACAAGGTAGAGATGCTTTAAACAGAGACTCTGCATCTGTTTACTTTTTAAAAGCTGAGCAGGTATTATTAAACGATGCGCCTTTAATTCCACTTTGGTACGATAGCAATTGCCGTTTAATTTCTACCCGAATGAAAAATTTTCATTCAAACGCGCTTAGATATTTTGATTTTACGCAAGTTAGCATTGCCGAAAAAAAATAAATACCCTTGGTTTAAATGAAACAGCGTTGGCTTATTTTTTTATTTTTTATAAGCGGTACGCTGGCTTCTGTTGCCCAGTACACACTAAAAGGCAAGGTTTTCGAATCTGAAAATAAAGAGCCTATGCCCTTTGTTCCTGTTTCTGTAAAAGGTACTAATTTTGTTTCTCAAACCGATTTTGATGGTAACTATGTAATTAAATGTAATAAGCTTACCGACACAGTAGTTGCCATATTTGTTGGTTACAAGCGCTTGGCAAAAGCCATTAACAAATCTTTACCCGATCAGGAAATTAATTTTCCTATGACCAATGAAGGTGGCACAAAACTCGATGAGATTGTTGTAAAAGCAGGCGATAATCCTGCACACCGCATTATAAGAAATGCAGTAAAGAATAAAGAAAAAACTAATAAATCTAATTTAAAAGCCTACGAATATGAGGCTTACAACAAATTAGAATTTGACCTAAACCGCATACCAAAAGAAATGCGAAACAAAAAAGTATTTAAACCTATTGCCTTTGTATTTGATAATGTAGATAGCACCAACAGTGCCGAAAAACCATCTCTACCCTTTTTTATAGTTGAAAATTTATCGCAATTTTATTACAAAAGTAAACCTACCCGTAAAAAAGAAGTGGTTATAGCCAGTAAAATTACAGGTATTGAAAACTCCAGTATTTCGCAAGTTTTAGGCGATATGTATCAAAACATAAATATTTACGACAATAACCTTTTAATTTTTAGCAAACAATTACCAAGTCCCTTAAGCGAAAACGGCTTATTTTATTACAAATATTATTTAGAAGACAGCGCTTTTGAAAACAACCAATACATTTACCACATTCGTTTTAAGCCTAAACGTGTTCAGGAATTAAGCTTTACAGGTAATTTATGGATTGCGGATACTACGTGGGGTGTTAAGCGTTTAGAAATGAGTTTGCCTAAAGACGCTAATTTAAATTTTATAAATGGCGCAAATATTATTCAGGAATTTGCCTATACCGACAGCACTTGGATGTTGGCTAAAGACCGCTTGGTTATTGATTTTGCCCCAACAAAAAAAGCAATTGGCTTTTATGGCAGAAAAACAACTTCCTATAAAAAAATTAAACTCAATTTACCTAAAGAAGACAAATTTTATGAGTTTAGTGATAAAATAGTAGTTGATGAAAATGCTACAAAAAAATCGGATGAATTTTGGGCGGAAAACCGACACGATAGTTTAACATTAAGAGAAAAAAAAGTGTTTAAAATGATTGATACCATACAATCTTTACCAATATACAAAACCTGGGTAGATGTTTTTACTGTATTGGTAGTAGGCTATAAAGCATTTAATAATTTTGAAATAGGCCCCTACTCCAATTTAGTATCCTATAACAGAGTTGAAGGTTTACGCCTGCGTTTTGGTGGCAGAACTACAGACGCCTTTAGTAAATGGTACGAATTAAATGGATATGTTGCATACGGCTTCCTAGATGCAAAATGGAAATATGCCTTAGGTTTTAAAACATTTGTAACTAAAACACCTACCCGCCAATTGCTAGGTATGAACTACCGCAGCGATTACGAAATTTTAGGGCAAAGTACCAATGGTTTTTCTCAAGATAATGTACTTGCCTCTTTATTTAGAACCAGCCCGCTTACTAATTTAACTCGCGTAGATAATGTAAGCGCTTATTACAGTAAAGAGTGGTTTCCGGGCTTAACGTCGGTTGCAACATTTGTAGGCAGACGCTTTACACCATTAGGTTCAAATAAATATTTAGAAATTAAACGTGATGGTGCTATTGGCGAAAAAGAAGACGTTACCAATACCGAAGCCCGTTTAAATGTTAGGTTTGCCTGGAAAGAAAAATACGTTGGGGAAGGCTTTAAACGTTTGTCTATTAGTTCGCCTTATCCTGTATTGCAGGTAAACTATGCAAAATCGTTACAAAATGCTTTTAAAGGCGAATACGACTACCAAAAATTAGTGGTTAATGTTAGCGACCGAATTCGTATTACGCCAATTTTAGGCTATACTGATTACATTATTGAGGGTGGTAAAATTTGGGGGCAAGTACCTTATGTGCTTATGGAATTGCATGGCGGTAATCAAACATACTTGTACGATTATATGGCATTTAATATGATGAACAACTACGAATTTACCAGCGATCAATTTTTAAGTGCCGCACTTTTTCACCATTTTGAAGGATTATTTTTAAATAAGGTGCCTTTGTTACGAAAATTAAAATGGCGAGAGGTTATAACCTGCAAAGCCGTTATAGGTTCGGTTAACACTAAAAACCGAAATACATTAATTTTTCCTTCAACCTTATCCGATTTAAGTAAAGGCCCATATGTGGAAGCAAGTGCCGGCATTGAAAATATATTTAAGGTTTTTAGAGTAGATTTTTTTTACCGTGCTACCTATCAGTTTAGCGATCCGGCAAAAAATATCGGTATCCGTTTTGGTTTCCAATTGGCTTTATAGATTTCGATTTCACAATCTTTCTTAATCCTTTTAAGTTTTCTCAATCTTTTAATTAATTTTACATAAATGATTTTACGCAGTGAAAATTTAGTAAAAAAATACAAAGCCCGAACTGTAGCAAATAACGTTTCCGTTCAAGTGCAACAAGGCGAAATTGTAGGATTATTAGGCCCCAACGGTGCCGGAAAAACTACATCTTTTTATATGATTGTAGGCATGGTTAAGCCTAACAGTGGTAAAATTTTTTTAGATGATTTAGATATTACTAAAGAACCTATGTATCGCCGGGCACAATTAGGCGTAGGCTATCTGCCACAAGAAGCTTCGGTTTTTCGTAAATTAAGCATTGAAGATAATATTATGGCAGTGCTTGAAATGACTAAGCTTACAAAAAAAGAGCAGACCTTAAAAGTAGAAAGTTTATTAGATGAATTTGGGTTGCACCATGTTCGCAAAAATTTAGGCGATCAATTAAGCGGCGGCGAACGTAGAAGAACAGAAATTGCTCGTGCTTTGGCAACCGACCCAAAGTTTATTTTATTGGATGAACCATTTGCAGGCGTTGACCCGATTGCAGTTGAGGACATACAAACTGTAATTAGAAAACTAAAAGAAAAAAACATTGGTATTTTAATTACCGACCATAACGTACACGAAACATTAAATATTACCGATAGGTCTTATCTATTATATTCCGGTAGCGTAATAAAAAGTGGTTCCGCTGAAGATTTAGCTAACGATGAACAAGTGCGCAAAGTTTATTTGGGCCAAAATTTTGAATTAAGAAAGTAATGTTTTTTAACCTTATTCCTTAATTATTTTTTCGCAATTTTATAGTAGTGAAAAATTATTTTCAAAAAAAATTATACTCCATTTCTATTCTGCCTCTGTGCTTTGTGGCCGTGCTTTGGGTAATTTTTTTAATAGGTTCTTACAATAATGTTAACCTTATAAAGTTTGGTGTATTACCCCGTGAAATAAAAGGAGTTTTTGGCATTGTAACATCTATTTTTATTCATGGTGATATTGAACATATTGCCTCAAACTCTTTGCCCCTTATTTTTTTAGGTATGCTGTTGTTTTTCTTTTACAAAAAAATTGCAAAGCAAACTTTTGTTTGGATTTGGTTAATTAGCGGAGCCTGGTTATGGATTGGCGGAAGAAATAATGAAAATTATCCTGTGTATCATATTGGAGCAAGCACACTTATTTATGGGCTGGCAACCTTTTTATTTTTTAGTGGTGTGTTTCGCAAACATTTACGTTTAATGGTAGTTTCGGCTTTAGTTGTTTTTTTATATGGTAGTATTATGTGGGGTGTTTTTCCATTTAAAAGTGAAATAAGTTGGGAGGGGCATTTGTTTGGTGCAATAGCCGGGCTTTTAGTTGCCTTTAATTACAGAAAAGAAGGTCCTCAAAAACAAGAACACACATGGGAAGAAGAGGAGGATGAAGATAAGGAGTATAACGAAACTGATTTAGAAGAAAACAGTTTACATCATAACGATGTAATTATAAATTATGTGTATAAAAAAGAAAGTGAAAAATCCTAAAACTTAATTTTTTTGATTCAATAATACTTCTTTAGCGGTTTTAATGGCTACGGCATTGTATTTTTTTTCTACATAAGCTAGTACTTTATCTAGCACTTCTTTACTTTGATTATCTAATAAATTAATCTCTTTTGCAAAAATTTCTTGTACGGCTAAATCACGAATGGCTTTTACCTGGCGAGGTATTTCGCCAAAGGCTAATTCTATTTTGCGCTCTTTGTGTATAGCTTTAAACTGCTCAATTTTTGTTCTAATTAACTCTTCGCACTTTACTACTTCGTTTTTGCGTAACTCTAAATTAACATCGGCTTGTTGTTTTAAAGCATTAATGTTTATGTAGTGTGTATCGTAACTTTGTATTACTTGCTCCTCTACATTAGCGGGCAACCCTAAATCTATAATTATTTTTTTGCTTTTTTCGTTTATTAATAAACTGCTGTATAAATCAGTAGTAACAATGGCTTGTGTGCTTGCTGTACAAACCACCAACACATCAAATCCGGTTTTATGATTTGGTAATTCAGTTAATGAATATGCTTTTCCGTTTAATTGTTTTGCTAATTTTTCAGCGTTGGCAGGGGTTCGGTTAAACACATAAAAATTGGCAAACTTATGTTTTTGTAAATAGGTTGCCATTAAAGTGTTAGTTGTGCCACTGCCAATAAATAAAATACGCGCGTCGTTTTTAATGCCTAAGCTACGCAGCTGTCTGTAGGCAAGCGATACAATAGATACCGGATTTTTTGCAATATCAGTAGTAGTATAAATTTCTTTAGCGGTTTCAATAGTTTGTTTTATAAGTAAACGTGTAAAATCGCCCGTTAAACCTAACATGTTACAATAATCGTAAGCTTTACGAACTTGTGTAATAATTTCGCGTTCGCCCACTACCAAACTTTCTAAACTCGAAGCTACTTTTAAAATATGTTCAACTGCCGTTTCGTTATAATAAATTTCGGCGTTGGCGCTTAGTGTATCTAACTCTACATTATTTAATTTGTTATTTATAAATAATAAAAGTTCTTTAATGTGCAATTCGTCAATATCCCGTTCCGACTGAATAAAAAATTCAACTCGGTTACAGGTATTTAAAAATAAAAATTCAGTAAATCCAAAATTTAATTTTAAAGAGGATAAAACTGCGGTTTGTTCGCCCTCATTTAATTGTAATTTACCAATTAATTCAAGTGGTAAATGTTTGTGCGTAAAGGCTAGTATCTTAAAATTATCCACAATTTATATAGCACAAAGATGGTATATAATTAGGGGGTTTTTGTCATACAATTGTCATAAAACTAATGGGTATAGCTATTAAAATTATTTTTATTACATTTACCCTTATTGATTTAGTTTAGTTATGAGCGATAAGCAAAAAACCATAAAGCAATCTGTATCGGTTACTGGCGTGGGTTTACACACCGGTAAGGCGGTTACAATTACGTTTAATCCTGCACCAGTAAATCATTGGTATAAATTTCAACGTATTGATGTGGAGGGGCATCCTATAATTGAAGCCGATGCTGATTTAGTGGTTGATACCAGCAGAGGCACTACTTTAGAAAAAAATGGTGTGCGTGTTTATACTACCGAACACGTTTTAGCTGCCTTAGTAGGTTTGGGTATTGACAATTGTTTGATACAAATGACTGAAGCCGAAATGCCAATAATGGATGGCAGTAGTTGGAAATTTATTGAAGCCTTAGAAGCTGCCGAAATTGAAGAGCAAGATGCAGACCGTGATTATTTTGAATTAACTGAAAATTTAACGTATGAAGATCCAATAAAAAGAGTAGAAATGCTTGCCGTGCCTCAAGATAGTTACCGTTGCACCGTTATGGTTGATTACAATAGCGAAGTGTTAGGTACCCAACACGCTGGTATTTATGATATTTCGCAATTTAAAGCCGAAATTAGCAAGTGCCGTACCTTTGTTTTTTTACATGAACTGGAAGCCTTATTAGCTCACAATTTAATTAAGGGTGGCGACTTAGATAATGCCATTGTATTGGTTGATAAAGAATTACCGAAAGAAAAATTAGACTATTTAAAAAAAGTATTTAATAAAGAACATGTAGAGGTAAAAGGCAAAGGCATTTTAAATAACACCGCTTTGCATTTTTACAACGAGCCTGCTCGCCATAAATTATTAGATATAATTGGCGATTTAGCATTAGCCGGCAAACCTTTAAAAATTCATGTTTTAGCTGCCTTACCGGGACATACGGGCAACGTGGCTTTTGCAAAAAAAATTAAAGAATCTATTAAACGACAAAAAGTAGAAAAAGATTATCCTAAAATAGATTTAAATAAACCGCCATTATTAAACATTACCGATATTATGAAAATTTTACCTCATCGCCAACCTATGTTGATGATTGATAAAATTATGGAACTATCGCCCGAGCACGTTATTGGTGTAAAAAATGTAACCTTAAACGAAGAATTTTTTAAAGGACATTTTCCTGATAACCCTGTAATGCCGGGTGTTTTATTAATTGAAGCCATGGCACAATGTGGTGGCATTTTAGTATTAAAAACCGTACCTGATCCTGAAAATTATTTGACGTATTTTATGAAAATAGATGGAGTTAAGTTTAAACAAAAAGTAATTCCGGGCGATACTGTTGTGTTTAGTTTAAATTTAATTACTCCCATTCGTCGCGGTATTTGCCACATGCGGGGTGTTGCTTATGTTGCAAACAAGCCTGTAATGGAAGCCGAAATGATGGCGCAAATTGTAAAAGTAAAAGGATTAGAAACCCCTGTTTTAGCAAGTTAAAAACTTATGATTTCACCTTTAGCATACGTAAGCCCCAAAGCTAGAATAGGAAAAAATGTAACCATAATGCCTTTTGCAACAGTGTTTGAAGATGTTGAAATTGGCGATAACACCTACATTCATCCTAATGCATTAATTTATCCCGATACTATTATTGGACACGATTGTAAAATTTTTCCTGGAGCTGTAATTGGCATTATTAATCAGGATTTAAAATACAAGGGCGAAAAAAGTAATACTGTAATTGGCAATAATACTACCATTAGAGAGTTTGTAACCATACACAAAGGTACCGCAGATAGAATGACTACAACCGTTGGCAACAACTGTTTAGTAATGGCTTATACGCATTTAGGCCACGATTGCGCAGTAGGTAATAATGTAATATTAGCCAATAACGGTGCGTTTGCAGGACACATAACTATTGAAGATTTTGTAATTGTAGAGGGCGTAGTTGCCGCGCAACAATTTGTAACCCTTGGCGCGCATAGTTTTATTGCCGGCGCATCATTAGTTCGTAAAAGCGTGCCGCCTTACATTCGAGTTGCACGCGAGCCTTTGCAATTTATTGGTGTAAATACAATTGGTTTAATTAGAAGAGGCTTTGATAAAGATACAATAAAACAAATTGAAGATATTTACCGTATTATTTTTGTCCGTGGCCATAACTTAAGTAACGCCTTAGATATTGTTGAAACCGAAATGCCCGAAACACCTATTAGAACCGAGATTTTAAACTTTATTCGTAATCAAAAAGACGGCATAGTAAAGGGAATTTAATATTTACTGTTTGGATGCTGAGCCTGTCGAAACATCAATTTAAAATTCATAATTTAAAATTTATAAACTCCTTGTGCTTTCTATTTCTTTAAATAATATTGGTAAAAAATTTAACCGTGAATGGATTTTTAGAAATCTTAATTACGAAATTTTACCAAACGATAAACTGGTTATTTTAGGCGGCAATGGTTCGGGTAAATCTACCCTTTTGCAGGTTATTAGTGGTTTTGTGGCGGCAAATGAAGGCGAATTAATCATAAGTTATAAGTCGCAAACCGTTAGTGATGTTAAAAACCTTCAATCGTCAGTTGTCAATCCCAATTTTATATCCTTTGCTTCTCCTTATATTCAACTGATTGAAGATTTTACCTTAACAGAAATCATAGAACACACTGCTCTTTTTAAACCCTTTACAAAAAAATTATCTACCGAAAAAATTATTGAAATTATAGAACTCACTCACGCAAAAAATAAATTTATTAAACAATTTAGTAGCGGTATGAAACAACGTTTAAAATTAGGTTTAGCTATTTTAACAGATACTCCCTTATTATTGTTAGATGAACCTGTTTCTAATTTAGATAAAAATGCAATTGATTGGTTTAAAAATTTAATAACTACATATTCCGAAAACCGCACCGTTATAGTAGCTTCCAATGCAATTACCGACGAATACTTTTTTTGTACTAAACAATTAAATGTTATGGATTTTAAAAAATAAGTATTATTTACACTTACAATTTTCTTTTTCGCAACGAACCATTATTTTGTCTGATATTATTTTAGAGACTTGAATAATGCTGTTATTTTTAGTTTTTAATTGTATGCTGCCGTCAAATTCAATAATTTTTATTACAGTTAATTTATCATTTAAATTTAAATTAATATCCGACAAATATTTTAAAAAAGCGTCCGAATGCTCATTAACACCAACTATAATTATTTTACACCCTAAAACACTTGTAGTTAAAACCCTGCGAACGCTTTTTGGTAATACCCCCTGTTTATTTGGTATTGGGTCGCCGTGCGGGTCAAACTCTGGATAACCTAATACTTCAAATATTTTATCAATTAGTTTTTCGTTTCTAACATGCTCTAAATCTTCCGCGGCAGCATGTACTTCATCCCAATTAAACCCTAAATGTTTATGTAAATAGGTTTCCCAAATACGATGCCGGCGCACAACATTTACCGCTATTTCTTTTCCTATTTTAGTTAAGTTAATGCCATTTTGTTTAGTGTAAGTAAGGTATTTTTTAGCTGTTAAACTTTTTACTTTTTCTAATACGCTTGGCGATGTTATTAATAATTCATTTGCCACCATTGTAGGGCTAACTAACTTTTCGTTTTCGCCAAAACGCAAATGATATATGGCTTTAAGGTAGTTATCATCGGTAATATTATTCATACTATACTTTTAAAATTAGGGTATCCTAATACAAAAATATAAATATACCTTAATATTGCCAAAAATATTGTACTTAATGAAAGTAACTAAACTATTTATCTTTATATTTTTTATACAACTAACGTTTAAAGCTCAAACAGGCTCCATAAGCGGCTATATAAAATGTAACGGCAAACCCGTAGAATTTGCTACCGTAGCTATAAAAAATTCTACTTTTGGTACCGGTACAAACGAAAAAGGTTATTTTAAAATAAATAATATTCCATTTGGAACATACCAACTATCAGCCTTAAGTATTGGGTTTAATAATGCTGTACAAACTATTTATATTAATGCCGAAATTTCGGACATTGCCGTCAATTTAAACTTAACTGAATCAAATAAAAATTTAGATGAAATTGTTATTTCGGGTACGTTAAAAGAAACTAGCAAGTTAGAAAGTCCTGTGCCTATTGAAGTGTACACCGAAAAGTTTTTTAAAGCCAATCCCACGCCAAGTATTTTCGATGCTTTACAAAATATTAATGGGGTTCGTCCGCAGTTAAATTGTAATGTGTGTAGTACAGGTGATATTCATATTAATGGCTTAGAAGGGCCATATACCATGATATTAATTGATGGTATGCCTATTGTTAGCGGGCTATCGACAGTGTATGGATTAAATGGTATTCCTCAATCGCTTATCGAACGCATTGAAATAGTAAAAGGTCCTGCCTCCACTTTATATGGCTCCGAAGCTGTTGGCGGCATTATTAATATCATAACTAAAAAGCCGAGTAATGTTCCCCTTATTTCTGCTGATGTATTTAGTACGCATTGGGGCGAAGTAAATGGTGATGTTGCCGGAAAATTTAAAGTGGGCAAAAAAGCCCACTCATTGCTGGGAGTTAATGGGTTTATTTATAATAATCCAATTGATAATAACAACGATGGTTTTACAGATGTAACTTTGCAAAAACGGATTTCTATTTTTAATAAATGGAGTTTTGATAGAAAAGACAATCGCATATTTAATATTGCCGCAAGGTATGTAAACGAAGACCGTTGGGGCGGCGATATGCGATGGAATAAACAATTTAGAGGAGGAGACAGCATATATGGCGAAAGTATTTATACAAAACGTTGGGAATTTTTTGGGACTTATCAATTACCCATTAAAGAAAAAATGTTTTTTCAATTTAGTGCCAATACACACGACCAAAATTCGGTATATGGCACTACTAAATTTTTAGCCTTGCAAAATATTGGTTTTGGACAATTGACATGGAATAAACAATTAGGTGCTAAAAATGATTTATTGGTTGGTGCAGCATTACGTTACACCTATTATGATGATAATACCCCTGCAACGTCTGAATACGATACCATTAATATGCCAGCTAATAAACCTGCCATTACATATTTACCCGGTATTTTTATTCAGGATGAAATTTTGATTAACGAATGCAACAAATTATTAATTGGCATTCGCTACGATTATAACAGTTTGCACGGCAACATTTTTACACCACGATTAAATTATAAATTAAGTTCTAAAAATAAAAAAAATATTTTAAGATTAAGTGTTGGTAATGGATACAGAGTAGCAAATGTATTTACCGAAGACCATGCCGCTTTAACAGGTTCGCGGAAAGTTGAATTTTTAGAAGAACTAAAACCCGAAACATCATACAATGGCAATATAAATTTTGTAAAGAAAATGTATACTAAAAATAATACGTTTATTGGAATAGATGCTACTGCATTTTACACATACTTTACTAATAAAATATTTGCAGATTATGATACCGATCCAAATAAAATTATTTACGATAATTTAAACGGCTATGCTGTTTCACAAGGCATTTCTTTAAACATTGATGTGGCTTTTAATAATGGTTTAAAAATTTTAGCCGGCGGTACTTTAATGGATGTTTCGCAAACCGAAAATGGCATAAGTACACGACAGGTTTTTACTGAGCGTTACACCGCTGTTTGGAACATAGGCTACACTATTAAAAAAATAGATGTAAGCATTGATTATACAGGAAATTTATACGGACCTATGCGGTTACCGCTATTAGGCGATTTAGATCCGCGCCCGGAATACTCACCCGCCTGGAGTTTACAGAACATACAAGTAACAAAAAAATTTAAAAATGGCCTAGAAATTTATGCCGGCGTAAAAAACTTTTTAAACTGGACGCCCAATAAAGGAACCCCTTTTATAATTGCACGTAGCAGAGACCCTTTTGATAAAGAGGTAAGCTTTAACGCTGAAGGGCAAGTGATAGCAACTGCTAAAAATCCCTACGCTTTAACTTTTGATCCCACTTATGTATATGCCCCAAACCAAGGAGCAAGGGGGTTTTTTGGGTTGAGATTTAATTTAAAATAAAACAATAATCCATTTTATTCCTTAATTATTTTTTTAATTACAATTCCATTTTCAGTAAGTATTTTAATAAAATAAACACCGCTTTTGTTATTACTTAAATCAATTTGTAAAGTCTTGCTATCAGTTTTTGCAGCATATAATAATTGACCGAGCGTATTTGTTATTTCAACTTCTGCATCATTTTTTAATTCACTTATAAAAAGTATATTTTTAGTAGGATTTGGATAAATACTTATAGAATTATTTGCTGTTATATTTAGTAAACCTGTACACTGTGATACATTTTGTATTACAGACGTTGCGTTTGAGCACCCTGTAACTGAATTTGTACCTGTTACCGAATATATTGTACTTACTGTTGGGCTAACTGCAATTACTGAACCTGTGGCCGAAGTATTCCATAAATAATTTGTTGCGCCTACAGCAGTAAGTGTAGCGCTTTGACCAACACAAATTAAAGAACTGTTGCTGGTAGCATTTACCGTTGGATTAGAATTTACTGTAACAACTTGGGTAGCTGTGTTACTTGCGCCAAAAGCATTTGTAGAAACTAAGGCAACGGTATAACTTCCTAAAGCGGGAAATATAATATTTGGATTGTTAACTGATGATGATAAAGTAGTAGTTGTACTCGCCATTTGCCAAGCCCAAGCTGTAGGTGTATTTGTAGATAAGTCGGTAAACGAAACAGATTGACCAACACAAATAGCCGAAGGCGATGAAGAAAAAGAGGCTGCGGGAACTAAGCCCGATGTACAGGATGGGTCTAAAGTGTATAACTGACTTACTTCTGATGCATTTAAAACTCGGTTATAAAATCTTATGTTATCCATACTTCCATTAAATGGTAAATTAAAGGCAGGTTCATTACTGCCACCCAATATTACTTTTTTATTTGTCATGTAATTAAACGGTATCGTTAGGGCTGTAGTAGCTACAAGGCTTCCGTTAGTATACAGGTTAATATTACTATTATCAATTGTAACTGTAACATGATACCAAGTACTAGCACTTAAACTGTTTGTTCCTGTAACAATAACAGTACCACCCAAACCATCACCTTTTTGTGCCCTAAATTTACATTGACCTGATAGATTTACTATTGTTAAACCCAAATTCCGCATTAGAAAATATTTAATAAATTTGGATTTAAAATCTCTAATGCGTAGCATTAGAAAAAAACGTCTATGGAATTTGATATAA
>JAYVGH010000074.1:0-6354 GCA_043772435.1 Bacteroidota bacterium | reverse complement strand
ACCTATGTAAGCATTTACTAATCGTGTGGCAAATTGTTTTAGTAGTTCGAACTCGCCTTGGCGCAAGCCTACTGCTGAATGGTAATTTTTTGAGGCTACATCTACGTTATCAATTAAATTATCGGCGTTGGTATATTGTGCTGTGAGGGCAGGGAGTTTTATTGCTACAACAACTGGATTGTACGCTAATGCGTAACCTGTACAAATGGTAATTAGTTGTTGGAAATTTGCTACGTTTTTTGCGTGTCCTACTTCGGAAAATGTTGGCATAATACTTTTTTTTAAGGGATTATTTTTATAAAATTATAAAATATTTTTAATAAAACGAAATTGGGGTTAATTTATTGTGCGAGCGTTAGGGATTGTAGCGTAAATACTTTTGCCTGCCTCTTGCAAAAGATTGTAGCGTAAAGCCCGACCGGTAGGGAACGCCATAAAAAAAGCCTCTCATTTTTTTATGAGAGGCTTTAATATTATTTATTTTTGTTCTTATTGTTTAATTATTCGTTTACTCATAATTACATCTCCGTAATTTGCTGTAATAATAAATAAGCCATTGTTTAAAGTTTTTAAATCAATGTTTAATTCGTATTCGGTTGGGTTGTTAATGGTTTTAACTTCTTTACCTTGATAATCACGAATAGTTATTGATTTCGGCAATTCATTATTATTGTTTAGCGTTAGTTTAAATTCGCCATTGTTAGGGTTAGGTTGTACGTTAAATAATAACTCGTTTTGATTTTGTAAACTTTCATTAATTTTTGAGTTTACTATATCTGTATTAGTATTAGAGTCTGTATTCTTACCTCCACCGTTTGTGTTGCTAAAACGTGCGCCTAAACTACAATCATAAGGGGCAATGTACAAATCGGCAACAGAATTTTGATTAATATTAATATCTGGTAGTAGTTGAATTTCTGTATTAGAGGTAACATATAGCGGACCATTATTTACTGTTACATTTTGTAAACTTACTGTAGTGTTATGATGTATATCATATTGGCTATTAACTGTAATATTTTGTGTTGATATAACTCCTGCAAATTTTGAGCCAACACCGACAGCATGCCATGCATTAGTTACTTGTGCGACTTCGTTGGAATTTGTGCCATATAATTGTTCAGCCGCTAAAATACTTAATGCTCTAAAATCTGCATATTGTACAGTTGGATAGAGCTTTGTAGTAAGTGTTACCCACGCAATATCAATTGCTTTATCTCTACCAATTCCTTGTATGCAATAAGAATCTCCATTATCATTTACTCCATCTGTGCTACTGCTACCTTCTGCTAATAAAAAAAACCAAAAATTTGCTGGTCCAGCGTTTATGTGCTCTTCACCAGAAGAATCCCAATTGGATTTTAAGTATGTATCTGGATGATTGAATGTTTTTGGATTAGACATATCTCTTATCCCATTAGTTGAAACTTTTGAGAGTTCTCCAATAATATAATTTGGCGATTGACCGGTACTATATACAGACGTGCCGTAAAATTCAATCATAGTGCCAAACATATCCGAAAAACTTTCGTTTAATGCCGCTGATTCGCTGCCGTCAAAAAGTAGACCCGCTGTTGTCATTGTTACACCATGAGTGAACTCGTGTCCAATACCATCTAAAAAAATAACGGGATGTTGCCAACCGCTCCCTGCAAAAGAAACTAAAATCGAGTTCCCTGTGAATCTGGCATTTGTTCCACCCCCTACTGGTGCCCATTTTAAATATGTACTTAACTGCGTATAATTTCCATCCCAGCTATTCCTTCCATAACGAGTTCTATAATAATCGTGAGTTCTTTCTAAAGACCAATGTGCAGTCATTCCATCCTGATCATCGCCACCAGAAGTCCAGTTATTTGAGTTATCTTTAATATCGGTAATAATTTTACCAGGGTAGTCATACTTGCGTGTATATAAGGTAGTACCAGTGCAATTATCTTTTAGGCGATATCTGCAAAATCCACTTAAATTAAACTTATCAGTATTTATATATTGCGAACCATATTTGTGTAAATTAGCCGTTCCTACTTGACATCCAGAAGGGTTACAACTTATTGGTAAATACCCAATATTGTTTTCTACTAAAGAGGTTGTTTTACTTTTATTATTATCTAAGATAGAAGATGCGATTTGTTTTTTATAAATAACTGTTCCTGAATTTGCATCTACAAAAAGATCAAAAACATCATTAGGCTCAAAAATACTAATCCTTATTTTATAGCATAAATAATAATTTGTAGTGTTTGCTACTTTTATTGGTAAAATAACGAGGCTTGCCGAAGGATAATAAGTTGCAAGTGTATCGTTTTTTTGTATTTTAATGTCTGATTCCATAATAGAATCTTGCCAATAAAAAGTATTAGCGGTTACAGAGGCAATAGCATTATTTATAGCTTGGCTATTGGAAATAGAAGGGGTAACGTTTATATTAATATTATCATATATTTTACCATTTGCGTTTACGGGCTTTTGCTGGTTGTTATATGTTAAATTAAACATACTATTCTCAATTGGTACGTTATTATAATGTTGGGTAAATCTATAAAACGTGCCATTAATTAAACTATCATTTTTTTCTTCAACTTTTAATAGTGTATTGCTATTGTTAGTTAACCTAAAATTTGATTTATAACTTGAAACCAAATCGGTTGCACTAATATTTAAATTAGGTTTAAACCTATAAATTTGATTTATACTATCGTAAGCAGATACAATATTAGTATCTATTTGTATTTGAGCAAAGTTATTATGCCATAGCAAAATAAAAAGCATTGTTATTTTTAAAATTATTTTTTTCATTATATTTTTATTTTTAAACCTGTTTCTATAAAATGGAAATATTTTAAATGGTAGTACGAATTATTAAATGAGGTTTTATTGGGAATAAGATTAAAATTATAAGATAAAAACGGGCCTAATAGAAATTTATTCAGCTTGAATAATCTAGCAGTTTTTATATCAATAGATGGATAAAATGAACTGAAGTCTTTATAATTACTTTTATACTCCGAACTAATACAAGTATTACAATTAATTGGATATTCGTTTACATACATACTAGTATATGTATTTAAATTGCCAGATAATAAAATATCAAAAATTAATTCATTTTTTTTATAATCTAATAATGAATAACCAAGACCAGATGACAGTGTGATAACATTTAATATAGAAATTAATTCGCGATTACCTTTAAAATAATCATTAGTATAACCACCATAATATTCTCCATTTTGCTTATTTTTTTCTTTGATTCTTTTATAATTTATAAGTATTGGCAATGTTATTTTCGATTGCTTGAAGTTCTTTAATGTAAAGCTATAACCCATCGCCATTTTCGACTCGAAACTTGTTAGCGGATATAAACTTAGATTATAATAATAATCGTCCGCATATTCTTTGTCATGATATAACGAAAATTTAGTCATTTTAGGAATTAAAGTAGTTACTCCAACTTCAATTATTAAATTGTTTTTGTTTTGGGAATATGAATTACTCCCAACAAATACTGAAGTTATTAAGAAAATATTTAGACCGTTTTTTCTCATTAATAATTTACTTAATTTTTACCTCTAAAGCGTCAATTTGTTTTTGTTGTTTTACCATTAAAATAGTCATTTCTTCTATTTTCTTTAAAAGTAATTTATTCATTTCGGCTACATCAATACCGTTTTCTAAAACTTCTTTTTCGCTTGGTATTTCGGGTAGGTGTTTGTTTGCTATATAATATTTTTCTACATCGTATAAGTTTGGTAATTTATAATCTTTTGCAAAAACGTAATCAGCCCAATCAGTTGTTCTAATGTAACAAGAAGTTGAAACCATTTTACCATAAACATTTAAAAGTGCATCTGAATGAATTGTGTTTTGACTTTTAATTCCAATCTGTGTTTGGCCATTACCATATACTCTAAAACTTTCTATTGCTGGACCAGTTGCTGTATTAAATACGGCAAAGGCTTTTGTTAAATTACGATTTACTACAACTTTTGTATTATAACCATAATCCGCATTATGATTGGTTTCAAAACAAGTAGAAGTTGTATTTACATCGCCTTTAACATTTAAAAAAGCGGCTACACCACTTGTAGAACCAATTTGTGTAACACCAGTTTTATTTACTTTAAAATTTACTTGACTATTTGTAGCATTTGTAATATTAAAGGCATCGCTTGTACTGTTTGTAATAATTTGAGTTCTACCATCGCCTAATACTTTGAATGAGAAATTACCGCCACCACTTGTGCTGTTATCAATTACGGCAAAAGCTCTATTATTAACTGTTGAGATAAATGCATCTGTACTGCCATACACTTTTAAGTAACCGCTATTATTTGTAGTAGTGCCAATATCTACGTTTTTATTCATAAAAACATTGTCGCCAGTTAATAAATTACCACCCGCTTTATTTATATATGTACTAGAATTACAGTTTTGATTGATATATAATGCAGCAGGAGTACTTCCATTTATGCTGCCGCTTGCATCAATATAGCTATTACCATTTGTAGCGTTTACGTATTGTGTAAACCAAGAGGTATTACCGCTAACAGTTTTATATGAATATAAACCATTAGTACCATTGTTTAACCAACCAGTTGTACCACCAACGACACAAGGGGCGGGATCGTTACCACCACCACCGATAGGGGGTGCGCCTAAACTAATGATATTACCAACATTTGGTGTTGGACTTACATAAGACCTGAAAGTTGTACTATTACCAACATTAATACCTTGAGGAGAAGAAATTTGAGAAGAAAAAACTGCGTTACCATTAAATAAAGTTGGACCATCTACTTGCAATTGATTTTTTAAAACTACATTACTTGTAAATTTTGTTGAACCAGATGCAGAGAAAACAGTATCGGTTTTTAAAGAGTTAGTAGCTTCTACTTTTTGTGAAATTAAAATACCGCCACCAACATATAAATTGTTTTGAATACGAGCATCTCCAGCAACATCTAATCTATAAGCCGTATTTGGTACTGCACCTATACCTACATTCCCAGTAGGATAATATATACTGTTACCGCTTGTACTCCATAACTGAGTAGGAACAGCAGGCAAATTTTGCCAAGTGCCATTACTACTTAGGAACTGACCTGTTGTGCCTTGTGGTAAAGCCAGTAAATTACCGTTAGCATCTGTAGTTACAATTCGATTGCCAGAACCTGCAAAATTTACTAAGCGTAAATTTCCATTAGCGTCTAACACCATTTTAAGTACATTGTTTGTAACAATGTTTAAAGGTTGTGCGTTGGTTGTTCCGAATACTTCTGTACCAGTTGGTGAGTTACCATTTGTACGCCACCAATTTTGTGATTGTGAAAAGCTTGCAGTTGTAGTAATGCTTAATGTTAAAGTTGCGATTATTTTTTTCATAGTTTATGTGTTTTTAAAATTATTGTACAAATATATTCGGAGTGAGTGCCAAAAAGTGTCACTCACTCTATTTTGTTAATAAAATATTTTTTCTTTTTATTGCAATATATGATATTAATACCTTTTGATCTTAAACGCTCAACCATTCTTAATACCGTTCTTTTGGATACACCCAATTTTAAGGATAATGTTATTGCGTTAGCGCAAGTATTAGAAGTGATATAATATTTTACACTCTCTAGTTTTTCGGTATACGTTATATAATCCATATATTAAATTTATAAATTTATAAAGAATAAAAAAATACCATAAGCCTTTAGCGCGCATTTTGGTGCGTCAAGCACACGTGCAAAGAACCTGCGAAGCAGACCTATTTTGCGGGTGAGAAAATTTAACTGATTTTGTTTTTGCCTGTCTCTTGCAAAAACAAATTGAGTTAAATTAGTAATAGCCAAACTGGGTTTGAAAAACCCAAAAATGTGTGTAAGGGGTTGCAAAGATTTTATTTGCTTTGGCTCTGCGGTCGCCCGTGTGGCAAATAAATTGTTTGCAATAGGCGATAGCCAAACTGCCCTGCTGTCGCAGGGCAAAAAGTGCGAGGGAAATAAAAAGGAATAAAAAACATTCGGTGCTGTCCCGATGTTTATTGAATTGTCGATTGAGATATTTTGTCGAGAAGTCTTTATGTCAGCATACTTAACGAAAGTTAAAATAGAAATGTCGAACCATTTAGATGCTTGAAAAATTGTCTTATATATCGAAACTGTTGTCGTCATTACGCTTTGCTGCTAACGTTTGGCGACTACACGCCGTTTTTTGCTATGTCCAAGTTACACATTTGAGCGTTAACACGCAAAAAATGGAGTGTAGTTGCTGTGTGTGCCCTGAATGATAAATATAGTTCTTTTAATTAATGAAAGAAAGCCAGAGAGTGCAAATCTCTTATGCGCGAATTAACAACTCGAAGCA
>JAYVGH010000073.1:0-7104 GCA_043772435.1 Bacteroidota bacterium | reverse complement strand
TTCTTTATCTATACTTTTTTCTTCCATTGGCGCACCTGCTGATACTTCGGATTTTGCCATTTCATCACCTTCATCATAATTACCTTTTGAAGCCCTATATTTTCTATTTTGATTATAACCATAATTATAATAACTTAATCCGAATGTGTTCAGGTAATCGTAATTAATAGCATCTATGTTAATGTATTTAATAGTGTAATAATTTAGTACCTGTGATTGACTTTGGTCTTCTAAACTATGCGCCCAATAATATTTACTGTAATACGAGCTATACACATTAAAGCCCCAATAGTTTGGTCTAAAGGCATCTAAGCTAGCATCGTACATAGCAGCTACCATTTCGGCAGCTACTTTATCGCCCTTTTTATTTTTAATGGTTAGTTTCCATTCTTCCTGTTGCCCCGGTAATAATTTATTGCGGAAAGTAGCATATTGTATATCTAACTCTTTATTGGTAAACGGCACAGTAATGTATTGTTGATAATTATAAACTCTACCAAATTTTATAAAGTGCGAATTGGCAATTAATCCACCACGGTTAGCTTCTACAACGGGCACTTCAAATGGTTTTAAAGATGGTGACGTTAATTTAGTTTCATTCCCTAATTCACTTTCTACTTCGTATAATAAATTAACATCGGCATAACTACTTGCAACTATAAATTTAGCAGTTTCTAACGGTTCGCAGGTTGTTTTAATAGGTAAGCTCCAAATAGCCGATTTTATTGGCAATTCCGAACTCGCGGGATTGTAAATCGTTATGTAATTTATTGATTTTACTTCCGTACCAAATTTATCTTTACACAAACCCTCAATAATATAGGCTCCTTGCGGTAAGTTTTTAAATTCGTTATATATTATGTTCTTATCTTTTTTGGTATCGAAATTTTTCGTGAAAGCTATTTTACTTTTTTCCCATTTGTATTTATTGGTTTCGTCGGCAAAAATATCGTGTGGAAATAATTTATAGTATTCGTCTTTGGTAAATAAATGTTTATCGGCTTGTGCCCACAAACGTTTACGGAATACTTTATCGGGCTGTGCTAACTTGTAAACTGTTAGTGTTCCAATTGTGTTTTCTTCAATGCCATTAAGGTTTTGAGTAGTGATGGAGATTTTTGGTAAGTCTTGCGTATTTACAATTTCAGGAATACTAACGCTTAACTCAATAGCTTGATATCCCACTTTAAAGTATGTTTGTGTGCTTTGTGTTTCGCCATTAATATCGGTAACATCGGCATAAATTTGGTAGGTATAATTTGGACTATCTTTTTTGTTAATAGTAGGGTCGGGCAAGGCTTTAAACTTAATTTCGTATTCTCCTTTTTCGTTAGTTTTTACTTCGCCGTTGGTAATTTCTACCTCGTTGCCTTGCGAATAATAAGGGCGATACCAATACCACCAATAAGGATAGTTTACCGTTCGCACAACCCGAAACTTTACGGCAGCACCGTCTACCAAATTACCCGCATAAGCTTTGGCAATACCTTTTACGGTTACATCATCGTTTAATTTGTAACTCCCTTTTAAGGTATCAAAGTAGGTTTCAAACTTAGGCCGTTTGTATTCTTCAACCGAAAAAGATGCAGTTCCGTAACCGTCGGTAATAGTCATTTGGCCTGTTAAAACACCTTGTGGCGCAGTAAATTGACCTGAAACGGTGCCGTACTCATTCGTTATCAATGTTTGTTCGGAGATTTTTTGATAATTTACATCGTAAAATGTAATAAGTGTGGGATGATTTGGCATTATCTCCGCCTTATTTTTTTTACTTGTATTTAAAACAATAGCTTTAAAATAAACAGTTTGCCCCGGACGATAAATGGCACGATCGGTAAAAATATAAGTTTGAATTTGTGTGTAGTAATTATCATAATCTTTATACGAATAAAAATTGTCGTTAGTTATTAAATTATCATTTCCACTTTTTATTTCAACAAAAAAATTATATTCATCGTTATTAGCACTACCTTTTACAGAAGCGTAACCTTTATTGTTAGTAGTAAATTCATTACCTTTTTTAAATTCGTATTCGCTAATTTTATAATTGTATTTATTGTGCCAAACTTGTATTGTAGCGTTTGGAATAGATTTGCCGGTTGTGCGATTTAATACATAAAAATCGTATTCGCCATTTTTTGTGCGTTTGTTTAAGGTAGCTATATCACTTACCACATAATTTTGGTACGAACTACAACTTTCTTTTTGCGAAAAATTTTGATTGGTAGATACCAATAACATGTAGTAGCCTACATCTGCGGCAGGTACTTTTATTTCTACCGAATGCGGATTAAAATCTTTATCGTTAGGTAAGTCTTGTTCAAACGTTAAAACGGTTGGTAAGGTTAATAATTTATTTAATAATTTTTCGCCGTACAATTTATTTTGATAGTTACGCATGGAGAAATAATCGGTTTTTACCAATTTAAAATAAAGCTTAGTAATATTGGTGTAGTTTACCAATACACGGTTTGGAAGGTTTAAATCGTTAATTTGTTCGGCGGTTAAATGCAAGGCTTTTGTTTCAATACCGTTAATTGTATTTTGTGCTAATTGGGCGCCGCGTGTTTTTGGATGCTGCTGAATAATCTCAGAACAAATGTTATGGCCTTTTACTTTATATTCTTTGTATTCGTTACTGTTTAAGGGTTGATATAAAGTTGATTTTTGTAAATACCATTCGGCAACTTTGTGTTTTATTTCAGATAAGCGAGGGCTTGTAGCGAATTGGTTTTGCAACCAGCTAAGTGTTTGTAAATACAAACTATCTTTTAATTCGTTTTTAGAATAGGTATTTATAAACCCTAAACGGTCAAATTCTAAATCTAAAACACCAGTTAAGTTTTCGGTTTTTAAATTAAAGTTGTAAAGGTCTTGATACAATTTTACAGCATAATATTTTAGTTCTAAACTATCTTGTGGTTTGGTAATTTGTAATTTTAAAAATATGGGATAAGGCTTTAAATATGCATCGTCGTTTACCACAAATTGCTGGGCAGCTTTAGTAACATCGGCTTCGCTGTTTTTAAAAAAATCTAAAGCGCGGTATGCTAAAAAATCGTAAAGTGTTGGTCGCCATTGGCGGGTTTGCTCCGTACCTTTTACAATAATATCGTCAAACAACTCTAATTTTGCAAATTTTAAATCCTCGGCTTGTTGTAACGATTCTTTATAATTTGTAATGCAGCCGTTAATAATCGCTTTTAAATCCCAAGTGGCAATATCTTCTTTATTAAAAGAAACTGTTTGGCTTCGGTTATAAAATTTCCATCGGTTTTGTTGATAATATTGCCAATACGCATCAGCCAAAAGGCTATTTAAAATTGGTTTTATTGGGAATTTTGCGGTGGTAACTTCTTTATTTAAATCGTTAATGTTTTTTTCCTGACTAAATTCTTCTTTGTATTGCGCGTATTTCATTTTAAAAATTACGGCTTTTACAAATTGTGGGGCATTGTTATCGATTTTTGCACGGCTATAAATTTCGTCTACAATTTTTGAGGCACTTTCGGTTAAACCTTTGTTTTCGCAGCTATCAATTCGTTTCCATAATTTTGCGTAATTATCATATTTTCCAAATAATACCGTGTTTTTTTTACTTTTTAATTTAAAAACAAAGCCTAAACTTAATGCTATTGAAGCGCAAAAGGCGAATATTAAAATTGCTATTTTTTTAACTGACATAAAGAATGATTTTGAAATAAGATGTATTAAAAATTAAAATTCCATAATTTGTAACCAAATTATTTTATTTTGTTATAAATATAGCATAATAAACTAAAATTACCGAAATTAGACGCATACAAACCAAAAATTATGGAAGCATTAATTGACATTTTAAAAATAATATTACCTGCGTTAGTTGTATTTGCGGCTACTTATTTTTTAGTACAACGTTTTTTAAGCAACGAACAAAGCCGAAGAGATTTTGAATTAAAAAAAGCCAATCAATCAGCAATTACGCCAATTAAAATACAGGCGTACGAGCGTGTAGTTATTTTTTTAGAACGTATACACCCAAATACATTGGTGGTAAGGGTTAATAAGCACGGTATGACCTCGCATGTTTTGCATCAAGAATTAATAAAAGCCATAAAAACCGAGTATGAACATAATTTGGCTCAACAAATTTATATGAGTTACAATGCATGGGAATTGGTAAAAAACGGCAAAGAGGAAATTATTAAATTAATTAATATTAGCGCTACTAAAGTAACGCACGATGCTAATAGCAACGAGTTAGCAATGATGGTATTAAACATTACTGCCAATTTAGAAAAACGTATGCCTAGCGAAATAGCGTTGGAGTATTTAAAAAAAGAAATTGGACAGATTTTTTAGAAGTACCCCTCACCGGGTTACGCTTAATGATTTTGAGAACCCTGTTAGTGGGTAACTAAATTTCTTTAAACCGTAAACAAATTTTCACTATTTTTATAAGAGTGAATATTTACCTTAAAATAATTTTTTTATTAGTTTTTGTAACACTTATTTCGTGTTCAAAGAAAAAAATTCCTGTAAAGGATTCGTTGTTGGGCTTAGAGTATTATCCGCAAACCAAAGGCAAATTTGTAGTATATGATGTAGATAGTACGGTATATACCGACATTCCAAAAGATACAATTTATTATAAATACCGCATTAAAGAAAAAATTGCCGATAGTTTTTTAGATAATGAAGGTCAAGTTGCCATTCGTTTAGAGCGTTATATAAAAAAATACAATCCTTTAAAACCTTATGATAGCATTGCATACACCATAAAAGAAGTTTGGCTTGTAAATGCCACTAGTAAAAGCGTACAAATAGTAGAGGGCAATGTGCGCTACACAAAATTAATTTTTCCGATACAGGAAAGTGCCAGTTGGAATGGCAATGCAAAAAATACAATTGGCGAATGGCAATATACTTACGATTATATTGATAAAGCCGAAACCATTAATGGCAACGCGCTAAACAATGTGTTATTGGTAAAACAGTTTTTTTTACCAACTGCAATTTCTTACAAAAATTATAACGAAAAATATGCTAAAGGTGTGGGTTTAGTGTATCGCCAAATTATAGATGTAACTTCGGCAACTGTTACAAGTGCTAATATATTAGATAGAATAGATGTAGGGATTATCTACACTCAAAAAATAGTAAATTATGGTTATGAATAAATTAAGTAAATTAGTTATCTTTTGCTTTGTAGCGATGGCAATAAACACAAACGCTCAATTAAAGTATTGGGTAAAATTTAGTAATAAAACGGGTACGCCTTATTCTGTTAGTACACCTACAGCTTATTTAAGTTCAAAATCAATTTTACGGCGCACTACCTACGGCATAGCTGTAAACAGCACCGATTTACCGTGCACACCCTCTTATGTTAGCCAAATTGATGCTGTAAATAATGTTACAGTTTTGTATGTTTCAAAATGGTTAAACGGCGTGGTAATTAGCGTACCTTCTGCATCTATATTAACTACCATTAATTCATTTTCGTTTGTGATAAGTAGTGGGCAAGTAAATCGTTATAAAATTGATTTACCAATTGTTGATCAATCACAAATCATTTCCGCTCAAAATTTAAAAAGCGCTTTTTCCGCAACGTTTAATTATGGTGGATCTTATTGGCAAAGTAAACAGTTAAATGTAGATTGCATTCATTCGCAGGGATATAGAGGTCAGGGTATGACCATTGCTGTTTTGGATGCCGGCTTTAATCAGGTAAATGTTAACCCGGTGTTTGATAGTTTGAAAAATCGTGGAGGCATATTAGGTACTCGTGATTTTGTGGCAGGTGGTAATAGTGTGTACGAAGACGATTCGCATGGCGCCATGGTATTATCGTGCATGGCAGCTATTAAACCAAATGTAATTATGGGCAGTGCACCACGGGCAGATTATTGGTTGCTGCGAACCGAAGATGTAAGCACTGAAACTATAAGCGAAGAATACAATTGGATTCGTGCTGCAGAGTTTGCAGACAGCGTTGGGGTTGATGTGTTAACTACATCGTTGGGATACACTCAGTTTGATAACGCCAGCCAAAATCACACGTTTGCAAGTTTAGACGGGAAAACAGCGCCTATGACTATTGCATCTAATTTAGCCGCACGCAAAGGCATGTTAGTATTAAATGCTGCCGGTAATGGAAATGGAAGCAGTTGGCCAAAAATTGGAATACCGTCTGATGCCGATAGCATTTGTACTGTAGGAGCTATTGATAGTTTAAGTAATGTAAGTAGTTTTAGTTCAATTGGGCCAACGGCCGACGGACGTATAAAACCCGATTTAGTGGCAAGAGGTACAGCTGCGTTTGTCAGTTTTCCGGGAACAACTGTGTCTTGCGGTTTTGCAAATGGTACTTCGTTTGCTACGCCAATATTAGCAGGTGCTATGACGTGTTTTTGGCAAGCCCATCCAACGTTTAATAGTTTTAAAGTTTTAGATACGTTACGTAAAACAGCGTCTAACGCTTCATCGCCAAACAACCAACGCGGATGGGGTACGCCTAATATGTGTGCCATACCAATAATTTCAGGCCTGGCTGAGTCAAAAAACTTAGCTTTTAATAACGATGTAATTATGGCGCCAAACCCTTTTAGTTCGATAATTTCTATTTCGGTATTAAATGGTGAGTTTGGTAAGAAAAACTTAGTTGAAATATACAATATGTGGGGAAGCTTTGTAAATCCGATTGTTTCGCAACTAACGTCTTCGGCATTGCAGTTAGATTTTACAAATTTAGCCTCAGGAATTTATTTTGTTAAAGTTTATACACGTAATGGAATTGTAATTAAAAAGGTTCTGAAGAATTGATTTTTTTTAATTTATAGTATGTGATTGAGGCGTCGTAGTATTAAAAAATCATTAAAAAAGTAGAGGATAAAAAAGTAAAAACCTACACCAAGCCAACGTATTTGGTTGCATTGGTGTAATAAAAGTACACATATAAGCTAGTTACCAGCAAGTGGCGGACGAAATCCGTAAAGACAATGCAGACAAAAAGACTTCACATAATGTCTCGTCCTAAAATAGGTTTACAGTAAAATGTAAACAAAATGGACAAAAAAGTAATAGAAAAAGAGGCAATTATAGCCGAGTATTTAACCGGCAATA
>JAYVGH010000072.1:0-4372 GCA_043772435.1 Bacteroidota bacterium | reverse complement strand
TCAAATTCAAACAGAAATTTATTACCCTGCTACGGCGGCAGGTTCTAACGTAGCAGCAGCTAATGGCACTTTTCCGGTGGTTGTAATTGGGCATGGGTTTTTAATGGCTTGGGACAGTTATGATAATATTTATTCATCACTAAGTAAACAAGGTTATATAGTAGCCTTGCCTCGCACAGAAGGTAGTACAACTCCTTCGCATAGCGATTTTGGATTAGACGAAGCCTTAGTTGCATTTAAGCTAATGCAATTAAATACAACAAATACTTTAGCACCGCTTTTTGTAGGAAAGGTAGCTCAAAAATCAGCTATTGGTGGGCACTCTATGGGAGGGGGTTCTTCGTTTTTGGGTGCATCAAATAACAATACAATAACTTGCTTATTTAATTTTGCAGCTGCACAAACTAATCCACGCTCATCGCAAGCTGCTAAAACTGTTACTGTACCTACTTTAATTATTGGTGGGCAAAACGACTGTGTAGCTCCGCCATTAGCCAACCAAAACGTAATGTGGGATAGTACTGCCGCTACTAAAAAATTTGAAGTAGTAATTAAAAACTTAACTCACTGCGATTTTGGAAACGGCACCAATTTTAATTGTACTGCTGGGCAAAATTTTAGTGGCTGTGGTAGCAGTGTTACAAATACTTTAGCTTTAAAATTATACATGAATTTTTTAAATCCTTTTTTGGCAGCCAATTTAAAAGGCGATTGCGCAGAGGCTAATCGTTTTATGGATAGTGTAAATTTTTCAGGCGTAGTTTTTAGTAAGAAAATATTGGGGAGTTTAGCATGCTCTACTACTAATTTTAAATCAACTTTAAATAATGAGGAACTGATAACTTTTTATCCTAATCCTGCAAAAACAAGTGTTTCGGTTAAATCTTCTTCTACCTATACTTCAACAATTATTATAAAAATTATTTCTGTTACAGGACAATCGCTTATTAATACACAGCTAGAAAATGGAGAAACAAGTATTAATATAAGTTTCTTAAAAAATGGATTGTATTTTATGAAATTATATAATGGCGATAACTTAATTACCATAAAAAAATTAATTAAAGAATAATTTATTTGCTTGTTTAAATTTTATTTAATTTAATAGCCTGTTTGTAATTGCAAACAGGTTTTTTTAATATTACGGTAGTATGCAACTTTATTCAATAAACGCAGGATATTTTAAGTTAGACGGTGGTGCTATGTTTGGCGTAGTGCCTAAAAGTATTTGGCATAAATTAAATCCGGCAGACGATAATAATATGTGTAGCTGGGCACTGCGTTGCTTATTAATTCAAGAAGGTAAGCGCTTAATTTTAGTTGATACAGGTATGGGAACTAAACAACCCGATAAATTTTTTGGCTACTACTATTTGCATGGAAATGATACATTGGAAAAATCGTTAAACAAATATGGTTTTACTGCCGATGATATTACAGATGTGGTGTTAACGCATTTGCATTTTGACCATTGTGGAGGCGCTATAAAATACAATTTAGATAAAACGCAATTAGAACCTGCTTTTAAAAATGCAACGTATTACAGCAACCAAAAACATTGGGATTGGGCAATTAACCCCAACCTGAGAGAAAAAGCAAGTTTTTTAAAAGAAAATATTTTACCGATACAAAAAAGTGGGCAATTAAAATTTATTAACGAAACAACAGAATTAATTAACGGTGTAAATTTTATAGAAGTATTTGGACATACCGAAGCCATGATGCTTCCTATAATAAAATACAAAAACACAACTGTTGCCTACATGGCAGATTTAATACCTAGCGCGGCTCATTTACCAATGCCCTACATTATGGCGTATGATATGCGTCCGTTACAGACTTTAACTGAAAAACAAAGTGTATTAAACAAAGCCATAGAAAATAACTGGACTTTGTTTTTCGAGCATGACCCTTTTGTAGAGTGTGTAACTTTAGAAAGAACGGAAAAAGGAATTACGAGAAAAGAAACGTTGTTGTTGAAGGAGATTTAATTGTCATTCCGATAATAAGAGGAATCTAAAACGTTAAAAAGATGCTTCATTCGTCAGCATAATAGTAGTAATGCTTAGGCACTTCGGGTAGCTTTTGTGCGCTGTCGCATCTAAATTACTCTAACTGACAAAATTATTTTAAAAAACGTTTGTCGCTCAAACTCACTAAAAAATTTTCTAAATCTTTTTTTTCGGTTTCAGTTAAGTTTAAAGGTTTGTTTAAAAGTGTATCCCGATTGATGCTGTTGTTTATAAATGTATCGGGAGTATTATAATAATTAATTACTTCTTTTAAGGTTTTAAACATGCCGTTATGCATAAATGGCGCAGTCTGTGCAATGTTTCGTAAACCAGGTGTTTTAAAAGTGCCTAAATCTTTTGGTATGTTTGTAATTTTAAATCTTCCCGCATCGTTTAAGTCTTTGCCATTATACAAACCAATGTTTTTAAATTTATCATTACCGGTAAAGTCGCTACCAAAATGGCAATCAAAACATTTGCCTTTATTATTAAAAATGTTTAAGCCACGTTTTGCACTTTCGCTAAATTGTGAGGTATCGGATTCATTCATGTAATTATCAAAAGGGCTATCATTTGTTTCTAAAGTTTTTTCAAAAGCTGCAATAGCCTGTGCCATTAAATTGTTTGTAGGCAAACTACCATAAATATTTAAAAAAGCTGCTTTATAAGTTTCGTTTTTAATTAAACGCCTAACAGCAATGCTAATTGGCATGTCCATTTCAGTTCTGCTTTCCATTGGGCCCAAGGCTTGTTCTTCAAGAGTTTCGCTTCTGCCGTCCCAAAAATAAAAGTTATGGTCAACCATATTCATAACGCTTGGCGTGTTTCTATCTGTTTTTTGGTTGTAAATACTTTTACTAAACGCAACATTATCTGCAAAAGCAAACTCTGGTTTGTGGCAACTGGCGCAACTTATAGAGCTGTCACGGGAAAGAATAGGGTCAAAGAATAAAGCTTCGCCCAATTGCTGCTCGGTATATAATGGTTTAATTTTTGATGTATTAGAACAGCCAAAAAAAGCAACCAATATGCCAGTCATCAATAATTGCTTTAAATAAAGCCTCATAATTGTTTATTGTAATAAAATTAAATACTTTTATAAACGCCAAAAATATAAATAAAATACGACACTGGTTTTTGGTTTTAACAATGTATGGAAAATACAGAAGAGGATTTAAAACCCAAATTACCATTTAATAATTTATATTTATTATCGGGGCTTACCACCGGTTTTAATAAAGGTTGGATGTATATTTTTACGTTAATACTATTAGTTATTGGTTATGTAGGTTACCAAGCAGTAATAGCAGTTCCATTGGTAGAATTAGCGAAAAAAAATGGCATTACAACTGAGCAGATTTTTAAAAACAATAACTTAATTTTTGATAGTGATGCTTTACATATTGACAGAAATATAATTTTATTATTACTATTTGGTATGTTTGTGTTTGCCTTTGGGGGCTTTTTAATTGGTTTAAAAGCCATTCACAAAAAAACATTAACCAGCGTTTTAACCGGTTATCAAAAATTTAGATTTAAACGCTTTTGGTTTGCTTTTGCCGTTTGGGCCGCTATGCTTGTATTTACAGTATTGGTAAATTTTATTATTGAGCCAGGTAGCTTAACATTTAATTTTAATGCCGGAGGATTTATTGTTTCTTTACTATTAATGTTAGTATTTATGCCTTTGCAAACGGGTGTTGAAGAGGTGGTATTTAGAGGGTATTTGTTGCAAGGTTTGTCGCAATTATTTAAAAATGGTATAATCCCAATAATTATAACTTCTGTTTTATTTGGTTTGGCGCATATTAGCAACCCCGAAGTAAGGGAATACGGTATTGGCATTATGCTGAGTTACTACATTGGTTTTGCATTATTTATGGGCGTTTTAACATTATTAGATGAAGGTTTAGAATTAGCATTTGGCATACATTTTGCCAATAATATAATTAGTAGTATTTTGGTTATGCAGCCACATTCGGTAATAAAAACGTATTCTATTTTTGAGGCAAAGGCCGATGACCCCGGCGCCGAGATAATATTATGGTTTTGCATGTCGGCCGTAACCTTTACTATTTTTTATGTAAAATACCGTTGGAAAAATTTTAACCTAATTATTAAATAATCAAATCCATAAAATGAAAAATCAGCTCTTTATTTTAATTACTTTTTTAACGTTACAAATTAGTGCTGACGAAAATTATTATTACTCCATAAATCTTATCAAGATTGATAATGATAAAGTTTCGGTTTCATTAATACCGCCAACGTTTACCCAAACCGAAGTAGAGTTTTGTTTCCCCGCAATGGTACCTGGCACTTACGAGGTATATGATTTTGGACGATTTATTAGTAATTTT
>JAYVGH010000071.1:0-6388 GCA_043772435.1 Bacteroidota bacterium | reverse complement strand
CCCATAGTTACTTTTGTATATTGGTAAACCAAAAGTACTAGTAAAGTGAGAGGTGAGAACTCACCTCTCTTTTATTATTTTTTAGCGGACAATAATGATATCCAATATGCTTCAAAAACTTAAAAAATTATATGGTGTTGTAAATTTCCCCAAGGATTTAGATCATAAACAAGAGATTAGAAAAATATTGGGTTCTAAAAATAGTTTATAATTCATATATTTATAGATACCGATATTATACTAGATTTTTTAGGAGATAGAAAACCATTTTCAAAATATTCGGCAAAGTTATTTTTAGAGGTTCATAACAACTCAGTAAAATTATATACTTCAAGTAACTCTATCAACACAGTTTATTACACGTTAGGCAAGATTGTAAACGACAAACAAGCCCGTGAATTAATAGTTAATTTATTAGAATTTATAAATATTATACCAGTAACAGATATTATTTTAAACTCTGCATTAAAGTCCGATTTTAAAGATTTTGAAGAGACAGTTATGCATTATTGCGCATTAACCATTGATAAAATAAAATTACTAATTACCCGTAATTTAAAAGATTATAAAAAAAGTCAAACTAAAACGCTTTCGCCGGAACAGTTTTTTGTAGGGTAGGCTAGTATTGATAAAAGTTTTGTGTTATTATGATAATACAAAATTGAGTTTTTATGTATTACTATGTCAATAGATAAATTTCATATAAATAACTAATTCTCCTTATATTTATCTCTATAAAAAAATAAATTATGTCGCGATTAAACGTTTTAAAAACATATAAGATATATATTGGTGGTGCTTTTCCTCGCACCGAAAGCGGACGCTATTACGAATTAAAAAATAAAAAAAACGAAACCATTGCAAATGTTTGTCTTTCGTCTCGTAAAGATTTTAGAAATGCTGTAGTAGCTGCTCGTGCTGCTTTTGTTGGTTGGAGTGGAAAAAGTGCCTTTAATCGAAGCCAAATTTTATACCGCATTGCCGAAATGTTAGAAGGCCGTAAAGCACAATTTATAGAAGAATTAGTATTGCAGGGCATAACAGCAAAAACAGCGGAGAATGAAGTGTTACAAAGCATAGACAGATTGGTGCATTACGCCGGTTGGTGCGATAAATACATTCAATTATTTAGTTCGGTTAATCCCGTAGCGAGTTCACATTTTAATTTTTCGGTACCCGAACCAACAGGTGTAGTGTCGGTTATTGCCGACGAAAATTCAAGCTTATTAGGTTTAGTAAGTGTTATTTGTCCCATAATTGCCGGAGGAAACGTATGTGTTGTTTTAGCATCCGAAAAATTACCTTTGTGCGCCATTACCTTTGCCGAAGTATTGGCAACAAGCGATTTGCCGGGCGGAGTAGTTAATATGTTAACGGGTACAAGTAACGAATTGCACAGCCACTTCTCAAGCCACATGGATGTAAACGCAGTTGTGTATTGCAGAGGCAATAAAGAGGAACTAAAAGTAATTGCAGAAAACGCATCGTTAAATGTAAAACGCTCCTTTTTTTGGAACAAAGACTGGACAAAAGACGAAAATCAAAATCCTTATTTAATTTTAGATTTACAAGAAATTAAAACTACTTGGCACCCTATTGAAAATATAGGTATAGGTGGGGCTAAATACTAACTCAGTAATATTTTTTTTGAAAAATTATGAAAAAAATTGTCATATTTATTTTGTGTATCTCCTATTCATTTTTCTTTTCGCAACAAAATTGTGTAGGTATTTTAATTGATAGTTTAAATGCAAAACCTATTGAGTTTGCAAACATTGGTATAATAGGTAAAGGTGTTGGTACCGTTACAAATGAGAAAGGCGAGTTTAATTTCGTAATACCAGATAGTTTATTAAAGTTTCCTGTTAAAGTTTCAATGATTGGTTATCGTTCAAAAGTGATAAATTCAAAGTATTTTTCAAATCAAAAAAATATCCAATTAGTTGAACAATCTAATGTGCTTGATGAAGTGAAGGTAGTCGCTAAAAAATCTGTTACAAAGATTTTAGGAAATCAAACAAAAACGACTGCTGTTGTTGGTTCTTTCAAAGAAAATAAATTGGGAGCTGAAATGGGAATCAAATTAAAGATAAAAAAAACAAGGACTCATATAAAAACATTTTATTTAAATATTGCTAAAAACCAAATTGAAAAATTGATTTTTAGATTTAATGTTTATAACCTAACTGAAAAAGGTTATCCAAAGGATAATATTTTAACTCAAAACATTATGATTGAGCCTAAAGATAAAATAGGTTTAATAGAATTCGATTTAATGCCTTATAATATATTTGTAAACGATGACGTTATTGTATCAGTTGAGTGGGTAAAAGATTTAGGAAACACAAATCTGCTTGGATTCTCAACAAAATTAATAGGCTCAGATACTTATTTTCGAAGAGCTAGCCAAGATATATGGGAAAAATCTTCAGTAGGAGTTGGAATATATGTAGAAGTTGCCTATTAAATTATTTCATCGGCAAATCCATCACTAAAAACTCTGAATTTTTTACAGCTTTAATGGTTATTAATTCTGTGTCGGTTATTGCAATGGCATCTCTTTGTTCCAAAACTTCGCCATTAACTTGGATGTTCCCACTTAATACAAAAATATAAACACCATTTGTTTTTTGTTTTAAGCTGTGCGTTACTTCTTTACCGCTTTCTAATTCACTTAAATAAAACCAAGCGTTTTGGTGTATCCATACACCTTCATCATTTTCGTTTGGCGAAAGCACTTGTTGTAAATTATTTTTTCTGTCGCTTTTGTTTAAAGAAATTTGCTGGTAACGTGGTGTAACATTTTTTATAATTGGGAATAACCAAATTTGTAATAATCTTACTGGTATATCGGGCAAATTATTTATTTCGCTATGTTGTATACCTGTTCCGGCACTCATTACTTGTATATCGCCGGCTTTAATAACAGCGCTGTTCCCCATGCTATCCTGATGCTTTAATTCACCCTCAAATACAATGGTAATAATTTCCATATTATCGTGTGGGTGTTTTCCAAAACCCATGCCGCCTGCAACAGTGTCGTCGTTTAAAACTCGCAATACTCCAAAGTGCATACGTTCGGGATTATGATAACTCGCAAAACTAAATGAGTGATACGCGTTTAACCAACCGTGGTCGGCATGCCCGCGTGTGTTGGCTTTGTGTATAATTGTATTAGGCATAAATTTATTTTTATAAACAAATTTCGAAAATAATATTTAAAACTGATGTTAAAAAATACTTAGTTTAAAGGCAAACAACTATAATTTGTTTAGCTAATCGCATGGCTTTTTCTTTTACAGGATTACATTCTCGCTAATTGTTTTATTACAAACAACTACAGCCATACTTTGGTAGGGGCGGGTAGTGGGCTTGTTGAATATTTTAACATCGGTATAACTATTTTCTAAAACTTCTGCAACGCTGTTAAAATTAGGTTTACCGCCGCCTTTACTTGCTAATACAACTGCCGATGCACCAATATTTAGCAGATTTATTTCAGGAATTGGTAAACCTAAAATTGCACACTCGTGCAATTCAAATTCATTGTAATTTTGTATATCTGCTAGTGTTGCCATGCCTTTATCGTTTGGTGGCTGCGATAACTTACTAAAATAAACTCCTTTATTGGTTAGAAAAAATTTAACGCCCAACAAACCAAAACTACGTAATGCTTAGTAATTTTTTTTGCCATTGTTTGTGCTTCTTTTAAACCTCATTATCAAATGGCGCAGGGCTGCCAGCTTTCCTGATAAACGCCGCGTTCTTGTCTTGACCCAATGGGCGAACAAAGCAAGGCGTTGCTTTTTTTAAGTAACAGATAATTATGTTTTATCCATATCAACAGGTATAAATTCCTCCACTTACTTCTTTGCAATCGCCTCTCGAACCTTCCATCTGTTAGTTCCATACCTTTTCTATTGTCAGGCGATGTATTAAAAGGCGAAGTAACCTTTACGCTGATATGCTGAAAATTCATCAGCCAAAAGACAAGTTAAATTTTGATTTTTAATCTGATAATTCCCACAAGTTTCCACCTAATAAGCCCAACCTGACAAAAAAGCAATTTGATGGTGTTTCTAAAGTTGAGTATGAAATTCCTATTCATAAAAACGAGGCTTTTTTATTATCCTCAACCGAAATACGTGCTGATTTTACAGCAAAATATAAAACAACGGATGCTTTGTAATATTAGGGACAGCCTCCTTTGACGAATTAATTGAACGGATTACGAAACACATTGAAAAATTATAAACCGCAGTAAAATTTTTGGAGAAGATTGTTCATAACATTAAACGTATTAACAACTTCTAAATGCCCAACTTTAGAGTGGGTGAAATGATGAGGATAAACGTGTTTTTGATTGCGCGTAGGGAAATAATGTGAATGGGATTAAAAACCATGCTTTAAGATCATAAAAACATCAAATTAGTTGGCGGGGTCTTTAATATGGATATATCAAGCCGCGAACAGAATGTATTACGTTCAATTTCTGTAGGTTTAACTAATAATCAAATTGCAGAAAAATTATTTACCGGTTTTAGAACTATTGAAATGAGAAGAAAACAACTTTTTAACAAAACCGGCACATCAAACACCGCAAATTTAGTTAGTTTTGCCTTATGAATCGTCTTACTAACTAAACCTGAGTTATAATAATATGATATTTGAAATTGGATCAAAATTAGTTTTCATTTTAAAATTTAAAATATGAAGAAAGTATCCATACATTACATTGACGACGACGAGGAAGATTTGGAGTTTTTTAAAGCTGCTGCTCATAAAGTTCCATCTGTTCTTAATGTGCATACATACATGAGAAATAATGAATTTTTGAATGCAATAGAAAATGTAGATGTAACTAAAACAATTGTTTTTTTGGACATTAATATGCCGGAGAAAAGCGGGATTGATATTCTTAAAATATTGAGAAGCAATGATAAATTAAAATCGCTTCCTATTATCATGTATTCTACCAGCAATGATCAAAAAGTAATAGATATTAGTAAAGAATTTGGCGCAGATTATTACGCCGTAAAACCGGCATCGTATTTATCAATACAAGAACTTATAAAGCAGGTATTAACAATTGATTGGAACATTAGCGTAAAAGCCGGTCAAAATTTTCTTTTAACTCCAACATCTTAAATGGAAGAATTCTTATTCCGCTTAAAAACATCCACAGAAGAAGTTCATAAACAGCTAGAAAATTCAACGCTGTCAAAAATAATTATGTCACCCGCTGTTACTACAGATCTTTATGCAGAATATCTTTCAAGCATTTATAATATGCATAAAGAAGTAGAAGAACGTGTTTTTAAAGTGGTAGCTCCGGTTATTAAGGACATCTTAAATCGACAAAAAACTCATAAAATAATCAGCGATTTAACTCAACTCGGAAAGGAACAGCCCCTCAATACAAAAACATTTCTAGATAAGGCTTACACAACATCGCTAAATTTTAATTTAGGAATTATGTATGTAACAGAAGGCTCCGTTTTAGGAGGCCAATACATTCTTAAAAACATAAAGCATGTGTTGGGTGTTGAAGTACCGGGAAACTTTTTTAATGTATATGGTACACAAACCGGCGCTTCATGGAAAAATTTTACGATTCAGCTAAACGATTATCAGGATACTTTAAATGATGTAGGAAAAGAAGAAATTATTTCAGGGGCAAAGTACGGCTTTGAACGTGCACATTCCATTTTTAATTAGTTTGTAAGATGAAAATAAAAGATATTGTAAATAGGGATATCGCAAATCTCACAAATTGCGATCAGGAACCAATTCACGTTCCCGGAACTATACAGCCCCATGGATTTTTATTAGCTGTAGATAAAAAAACTTTTCAAATACGCTTTTGTAGCGAAAACTCAAAAGAATTTATTGGCTTTACACATCTTCAGCTTTTAGGCAAAAATCTTAAAGATATATTTGGTTCAGTTTGTTATGACGAATTACAGAAAATTGAGAATTTTACAAATGGTCAGTTTAAAATATTTAAATTTTTATTCGGCGGAAAAGAATTAGAGTTTGTAGCACATCATTTTGATAACAATATTATCATTGAATCAGAAACAGCTCATAATATACTGGATGAAGTAACAGATATGTTTGCATTGTCCAAACAGTTTATCGGTTATATGGAAGACTCACATACACTGATAGAGTTATGCGGACTTGTTGCCGATAGTGTAAAAAAAATTACCGGCTATGATCGTGTAATGATTTACAGATTTGATGCTGAGTATAATGGGGAAGTGATAGCGGAAAGTAAAAATATAAATCTAGATGCTTTTTTAGGACTACACTACCCTCATACAGATATTCCGACACAGGCAAGGGAACTCTATATAAAAAATTTATTAAGAATCATTGTAGATGT
>JAYVGH010000070.1:0-9096 GCA_043772435.1 Bacteroidota bacterium | reverse complement strand
CAAAATCGCCGGTGTGCGAAAAAGAGTAGTTTAATTGGTTGCTCACGTCAATAATATTTCTTGTATATTTAGTTTTATTTTTTCGGCAATTTCATCGGTGGGTAAATCGTTTTCATCTTCGCCAAAGGGGTCTTCAATTTCTTCACTTATTAATTCTAACGAAGCAAATGCATAAAACATAATTAAAACAATGGGTATGCTCCAAAAACCTGCCGTTAATCCAAATGCAATGGGCATGGTTATTATATAAATAAATACAATTTTTTTAATAAAAATACTGTAAGAATACGGTATTGGCGTGCTTTTAATTCGTTCGCAAGAGCCGCAAATTTCGGTTAAAGCGTCAATGTTTTCGCTAATTATTAAATAATCGTTTGGTGTTTTTATATTTTTTTGACAAAGCGCGATGCTATATTCTGTTATTTGTTTTGCTATGTAATTGGGTTTATGTGAAGCATCATTATACTTTTCGTTATTTATAATTATACTTTCCTCAATTAATTTGGGTGATTTATTACCACGCAAGTGTTCTTTTAAAACATAAGCATAATTTGCAATAAGTGCAGCTATTTGTTTACGATCGTTTACATTTGTTTGCGGAATAATGGCATTTAATTTAATAGCCAAATTGCGCGAGTTGTTTAACAATGAGCCCCATAGTTTTCGTCCTTCCCACCAGCGGTCGTAAGCCGAATTTATACGAAATACCAATACCAACGAAATAATAAACCCCGAAATTTGATGAAAAATTGTAATATTACTTTGAATAGGTTCATTAATAAATAAATATTCAATAGCCGTGATGCCGGCGGTTATAAACCCAATTAGTAACATAGCGGGAAAAAGTACGCGTATAGTATCTGACTTATGAAACTGTAAAATTAGGCGTATCCAGTCTTTAGGATTATAGGTTACCATTTATGAGTTTACTATATTTTATAAATTATGGTTAAAATTTTTCGCTAATTTCATTCTTGCGCGTTCTTCGGGTGTTTACAGTTTGTAAATAAATTTTGCGGTTTCTTTTACCCAATTAATAATTTCTTCGGTGGTCATTTTACTTCGCGCTTCAAGTTGTTCATCGGTTATTGTATAATGAAAGCCAATATTTTCGTTTTCTTTTATGGGAATAATATTTAGCATTATTTATTTAATAATTTTGAGAGTAAAATTACATCATTTTATCTTGCAATCTATTTGCATAATTTTTTATGGCTATTAAATGTTTAACGTTTACTATAGTAATGGATGTTTCTTTTATAGTTTTAGTTGTTTTATACTGCCACATTACACCAAACTCTATGGGCACGTTTAACATCACATCTAAATTCATAAAGCCCGAGTGATTGCTGTAAAACGAAAAAGCAATTAAATTTTTTTCGCGTTTCGCCTTTTCTCGTTTTTCCTTACTTAAAAACGTATTCATTAAAATAGGAATACTTTTTTGTAGTAATAATCGCTTAACAGTATTTTCAAAATTAGCTAAATTAGTTTCGGTAAACTCTAATGTACTATCTGTGTGGGCTGTCATTAATGGAATGCCATAAATGTTTGCCTCTAAACCACCACATACAAAATACTTTACTTTATGCGTATTTAAAACCTGAAATAATTTTAAATACTCCATTTTTAATACTCTAAAATAACCTTACGAATTATAGATACACATTCCAGTAACTGCTCTTTTGTAATTACCAATGGCGGTGCAAAACGGATAATATCGCCGTGCGTAGGTTTCGCTAACAAGCCATGTTCGGCAAATTGCAAACACACATCCCAAGCGGTTTTATTTTTCTTTTCTTTTATAACAATAGCATTAAACAAACCTTTGCCCCTAACGGCGGTAATCACATCGCATTCGTTCATCAGTTTTGTCATTTCATCTCTAAAAACAATTCCTAATGCTTCAGCATTTTCCGCTAGTTTTTCATCTTTTAAAACCTGAAGAGCTTCCATAGCAACAGCACACGCTAAAGGGTTGCCCCCATAAGTACTGCCATGTTCGCCGGGTTTAATGGTTAAAATAATTTCATTACTGGCTAAAACCGCACTTACCGGCATAGTACCGCCACTTAAGGCTTTTCCTAAAACCAAAATATCGGGTTTTACATCTTCATGGTCGCAGGCCAACATTTTACCTGTACGCGCTAAACCTGTTTGAACTTCGTCGGCAATAAACAACACATTGTATTTTGAGCATAATTCGCGAACTCCTTTTAAATAACCTTTATCAGGTACAATCACACCGGCTTCGCCTTGTATAGGTTCTACCATAAAGGCTGCAGTATTAGGGTCTTTAACAGCGTTTTCTAAAGCGGCCAAATCATTATAATCTATTAGTTCGTATCCTGTCATATAAGGACCAAAGCCTTTGTAACTACTTGGGTCGGTGCTACTGCTAATGGCTGCTAAAGTTCTGCCCCAAAAATTACCTTTGGCAAAAACTAATTTAGCTTTGTTTTCTGGCACTCCTTTTACGTCGTAAGCCCAACGTCTAGCCAATTTTATAGCTGTTTCACCGCCTTCAACGCCAGTATTCATTGGTAAAACTTTATCGTAACCAAAATAATTGGTAATATATTTTTCGTATTCGCCCAACACATTATTGTAAAAGGCGCGCGAGGTTAGCGTTAATTTTTGTGCTTGCGAAACTAATGCTTTTATAATGCGCGGATGACAATGCCCTTGGTTAACCGCACTGTAGGCCGCTAAAAAGTCAAAATATTTTTTACCATCCACATCCCAAACATAAACTCCTTCGCCACGTTCAATTACTACCGGAATTGGATGATAGTTATGGGCGCCAAAATCATTTTCAAGACCCATTAAATACTCGCTTTTTGTCATTGTTGCAATCATAAAAACTAATTTAGTCAAAGATACTAAGAAATGCTTGTATATTTAGTTTATGTTTTAACATAAATTGTCAAAACAATAACACCTTTTGTGCGTATGTTATTTTGTACAAATTAAAAAATAAAAAACAAAATTATGAAAACAATTAAAACATTTGCAATTATTGCTTTTACCGCTTTAGCTTCGTTAACAAGTGTAGCACAAACAAAAGAAAAAACAGTAAAAGTAGGCGGTGCTGAAATGTACCCATCTAAAAACATTATTGAAAATGCTGTGAATTCTAAAGATCACACAACCTTAGTAACTGCTGTAAAAGCTGCCGGATTGGTTGAAACATTATCAGGCGCTGGTCCATTTACTGTATTTGCACCAACAAACGCCGCGTTTGATAAATTACCAAAAGGTACTGTTGAAACTTTAGTAAAACCTGAAAACAAAAAAACATTAACGGGTATTTTAACGTACCACGTTGTGTCGGGTAAATTAGGCAGCAAAGAGTTGGCTGATTTAATTAAAGCCGGTGGTGGAAAAGCTGAATTAACTACAGTTAATGGCGAAAAGTTAACCGTTAAAATGGATGGCAAAAAAGTTGTATTAACTGATGCAAAAGGTGGAAAAAGTACCGTTACTATTGCAGACGTTTTTCAAAGTAATGGTGTAATACACGTAGTTGATACTGTAGTAATGCCGTAAATATTAATTGCTGTATAAATTGCTTTTTTGGCGTTGAATAAATTTTTAAAAATCCTCATTTAAGGTATTAAACTGCGGTTTTAAAAAATTTGTTCGCCTAAAAAAATCTAATTTCTATAACAATTATTTTGTTAACATTAAATCTCACTTTTAATTAAGTGAGATTTTTTATTTTGTTCTTGAATAAAACTCTACCAACTCAATTGCTTGTTTGGCTTCGGTTACATCGTGCACCCGCAAAATATTTGCGCCATTTAAAAGAGCAATGGTGTTTAAAACACTAGTTCCGTTAAGTGCTGTAACCGGGGTAGTATTAATTATTTTATTAATCATTCCCTTTCGGGATAAGCCTGCAAGGATAGGAAGGTTTAAAGTTAAAGGTTGAAAGTTAAATTGTTTAAACTCATTTAGTTGTTTTAATAATTGATAATTATGCCTGGTTGTTTTACCAAAACCAAAACCAACATCTAAAATTATTTTTTCGAAGTTGAATTGCCTAAAAACATTAATTTTTTTCTCGAACTCATTTTTTATTTCTGATACAACATTAGTATAGTTTGGGTTTATTTGCATGGTTTGCGGTGTGCCCTGCATATGCATTAAAATATAGGGAATACCAATAGTTGCAACAGTTTTAAACATTTTGGCATCTAAATTACCACCACTAATGTCGTTAATAATATCTGCGCCTAAATTTGCACTTTTTTTGGCAATTGAACTTCGGTAAGTATCAACACTAATAAATATGTGTGGAAATTCTTTTCTAATATTAATAATATTTTTTTCTAAACGGTTCCATTCTTCATCTTCCGGAATTTCGATGGCGTTTGGTCGAGACGAAGCCGCACCAATATCAATAATATCAGCGCCTTGTTTTAATTTTTCTTCAACGTTGTTTAAAACATCAGTAACAGTTACAAATTTTCCGCCATCGTAAAAACTATCGGGTGTTAGGTTTACTATTGCCATTACCAAAGGTTTGGTAAATGTTAGTGTTTTGCCGTTATAAGTATAATCAATTGTTATAATTTCGTTATATTTAAAATTCATAAAAATTATGCAAAACACATCGAAACAATACGACGTAGCTATTTCGCAATGCAAAGATATCTTTTTAAATAAAATGAAAGATTATGGCACTGCTTGGCGAAATTTACGTTTAACAAGCCTTACCGACCAAATTTTCATTAAAGCACAACGTATTAAAAGTATTGAGGAAAAAGGAACTCAAAAAATTAACGACGACATTAAAGGCGAATATATTGGTATTATTAATTACTGCATTATTGGTTTAATACAACTAGAGCTGGAAAACGATACCCGCATTGATTTACCTTATGATGAAGTTGCGGCATTGTATGAAAAAAACAGCGCCAAAACCAAACAATTAATGTTGGATAAAAACCACGATTACGGCGAGGCATGGCGCGATATGCGCATAAGCAGCCTTACAGATTTAATACTAATGAAAATTTTTAGAGTAAAACAAATTGAAGATAACCAAGGTAAAACACTAATTAGCGAAGGAATTGATGCCAATTATATGGATATGATTAATTACAGCGTTTTTGCTTTAATAAAGTTGGTGTAGAAATAATTGCAATAAAAAACCCTCACAATTTTGCAAGGGTTTTATAAAATAAATAATGTAATATTAGCTAAGTTTACAATCTAATTTAGTTACATCAATATACGTATGTGTTGTACCACCACTTATTTGGGTTTTTGTCTCCGTATTTTCTCCACTACGACAATGCGCACCTTTTTTTGAAACTTTTGTTAACTTAGTTGTTACGTTATAATTAGAAATAAATAAAGGTTGTGTAACGCCATTATCAGTTGAAGAAACAGGAGTAACTGCACAAGTGCAAGTTCTATCTTTTTTGCACGATGCTAATGTTAAACTAGCCACTGCAATAATAATTAATGTTTTTTTCATTTTATATGTGTTTTTAGTTTAACTTAATTTGCAATCATTTTTGTAAACATCTACAACATTATACAAAGTCCCTCCGGAAGTAAAAGAATATGTATAAGTTTGCTCACCGCTATTACAATCTGCACCGCCTTTTTTTACTTTGGTTAATTTTGTTGTAGTTGTAGTAGGTGTACTTACTGTTTGCGATACACCATTTACAGTTTCTGATGTATTGGTTTTAGTACAAGTACAAGTCCTGTCTTTTTTGCATGAAGCCATAGTTAAACTAGCAACTGCTACAATTAATAATATTTTCTTCATTTTTTAATTTTTTAAGGTTATTAACTTAGTTTACATTCCGATTTAGTAACATCAACCGTTGAGTGTGTTGTACCACCAGTCATATAAGATCCTGTTGTAGTTTCCTCGCCGCTATTACAAGCAGCTTCTTTTTTTGTAGTTTTTGTAATCTTGGTTACTGAAGTATAAGAGCTACCAATTGTTTGGGTAACTCCATTATCGGTTGACGATACTGGGGTAATGGTACAAGTACAAACGCGATCTTTTTTACAAGAAGCAAAGCTAAATGCTAAAATTGCAACAGCAAATAATGTGATTTTTTTCATTTGAGAGTTTTAAGTTTACACAAAAAAACAAATAATTAACAAGTTATACAAGTTAAAAGTTGCTTTTTATAAAATACTAAGTTTATTTTAACGCACACACTGAAGAATAACTACCGTTTGAATCAGAAGCTTTTCTTGAAATACAGGCTGATTTTGCTGTTTCTTTAGTAACTTTGTTAAAAGTAACATTATTTGTTGAAGTTGTAGAAACACTTGAATTACCACTGTTGAATGTTGAAGTTGTAGTACACGAGCAAATTCTATCTTTTTTGCATGAAGCCATTGCTAATCCGGCAATTGCAACTACTAAAATTATTTTTTTCATGTTATTTTAATTCGCAAGTTGTAGTGGTTGAAATACTATTGTAAGTATTAGTATACGTAAAACAATTTGCTTTAGCTTGTCTTTTAGTAACTTTAACAAATGTTGTTGTGCTTGATGTTGCTGAACCTTGTGGGGTACAAGTACAAACACGGTCTTTTTTGCATGAAGCAAAACTAATTGCTAAAACAGCAAGTGGTAATAAAGTAATTTTTTTCATTTTTAAGTTTTATATATTTTATGCAAAAGTAGGTATTAATTCCAATAAAATTCATCAAATTTAAAAAAAAAGCTACTCTTGTTAAGAGTAGCTTTTTTAAAAATAGTATATTACTTAATTATTTTAAAGTACATTCTGTTTTGTAAGTATAATAAGTAACACCAGTTGGAGCAGAAGGAGATGTTTGAATTCTTGAACTTGAATTTTTAGCACAAATATCTTTTTTAGCTTTTGTAACGGTATATTTTCTAGTTGTTGAAATTGACCCAGGTGAATCACTTGATGAAACACACTCACAAACTCTTTCTTTTTTACAAGAAGCAAACGCTAGCGAAGCAACTGCAATAATCATTAATTTTTTCATGATTTAAATTTTTAGTTTATTTAAGATTAAAAAACGATTATTTTAGAGTACACTCTGTTTTGTAAGTGTAATAAGTAACACCAGTTGGAGCTGATGGAGATGTCTGGATACTAGATGCAGAGTTTTCAGCACAAACACCCTTTTTAGCTTTTGTGTATGTTACTTTTTCTGTGTAGGAAATAGAACTAGGTACGTCAGATGAACTTACGCACTCACAAACACGTTCTTTTTTGCACGAAGCAAAACTAATTGCTAAAGCAGCAACAGCTAAAATTGTAATTTTTTTCATTTTTTTGGTTTTTAAGTTTATTTGGTCAAAAGTATACTAAATTTTTAATATGCAAAATAATTTAACAAAAATTATAATCTTATTTATATTAAATCTAAATAAAAAAGTTATAATTTGTCTTTGCCTGTTTTACTAATAAATAAAAACTCCTTTTTATCGTGACGATTATTGTATTTATTTCAAAGTAACACACCCTAATTATTAATTAATTCTCTCCAACAAAACCACATTCTCCACATGCGCCGTTTGGGGGAACATATCTACCGGTTGTGTTTTAACAATAGTATAGTGTTGATTCATTAAGTCTAAATCGCGAGCTTGGGTACTGGGGTTACAACTTACATACACAATTTTTTGCGGAGCGGCATTTAAAATAACCTGTACTACTTCAGGGGTCATGCCTGCACGTGGCGGATCGGTTATTATAACATCAGGTTTACCATGTTGTAAAATAAAATCGGCGGTTAATACGTTTTTCATATCACCTGCAAAAAAACCAGTATTTGTAATGTTATTGTTTATAGAATTTTGCTTAGCATCATCAATGGCGGCCTCTATATATTCAATACCTACAACACATTTAGCCTGTTTGGCTATAAAATTGGCAATAGTGCCTGTGCCGGTATATAAATCGTAAACGGTTTCATTACCTGTTAATCCGGCGTACTCTCGGGTAATTTTATAAAGATTGTACGCTTGTTCGGAATTGGTTTGGTAAAACGATTTTGCACTAATTTTAAATTGTAAATCTTCCATTTGCTCAACAATAAAATTTTTTCCTGAGTATGTTTTTACATCTAAGTCCTGAATAGTGTCGTTACCTTTTGGGTTGTGAACGTATTGTAAACTGGTAATTTGTGGAAATTCGTTTTTTAAATACTCTAATAAACCAAATAATTCTTTTTCTAAATACTCAAAAACAGCAACTACAACCATTACTTGTTTGGTAGTGGTAGTGCGAATCATTACAGTACGCAAAAAATTTGCTTTGTCGCGTATATCAAAAAAAGTTAAATGGTTTTCAAACGCATATTTTTTAATGGCGTTGCGAATACTATTGCTAGGCTCGGCTTGCAAATAACAATTATTAATATCTAAAATTTTATCAAACAAGCCCGGTATGTGAAAACCTAATCCGTTTTTATTTTCAACTACTTCGTTGTTTTGTATTTGTTGGTTGGTTAACCATTTTTTATTGGAAAAAGAAAATTCTAATTTGTTACGGTAAAAATACTCATTAGCATTGCCAAGTATAGTGTTAATTTCAGGAAACTCTAATTTACCAATGCGTGTAAAGGCATCAAACACATATTTTTGTTTAAATTCTAATTGTTTTTGGTAATTAAAGTTTTGCCATTTACAGCCTCCGCATGTCCCAAAGTTTTCGCATTTTGGCGTACTTCTAAAGGGCGAAGGCGTAATTAATTGATGCACTTTTCCTTCGGCAAAACTGTTTTTTTTGCGATGCACCATTACATCTACAATATCGCCAGGCACGGCATTGTCAATAAAAACAACTAAACCTTCGTGCTTAGCAATAGCTTTTCCTTCGGTACTAATATCAACAACTTCTAAGTTATTAAGAACAAAATTTTTTTTAATTTTTGACATATAATAAAGCAAAATTAGTATTAATATTTTAATAGATATGAGGTCAGGTCGAGTAGGCGCATAAGAGAATATTTTGTGGCACCTTATCGAGACCTAAATTAAAGATAACACTTCTCGATACAGCCTTCGTACCTCAGGTTTACTCGAAGTGACATAAATATGTCAGGTTGAGTAGGTGCATAAGAGAATATTTTGTG
>JAYVGH010000069.1:0-24902 GCA_043772435.1 Bacteroidota bacterium | reverse complement strand
CCAGTTGTTGGTGCAATAGCGTTTAATTTTGTTAGCGATGTTTCTATTGTTTGGTCTGTTCCCGCATCTGCAATACTTGGTGGATCGAAACGTGTAACCATAATATCATCTGTTTTATCCGGACAAATACCATTTTTTACTGAGAATCTTAAAATATTTGCACCCGATGTTGGCATATTGATTTGAATACTATTTGGCCCTACATTAGTTAATGAACAATTTCCGGAAATAATAGTCCACGTTCCTATACCAACTAAAGGTGTAATTGCAGAATGTGTTATTTGATTGGAGCATGCCTGGAGATCTGGCCCGGCTAACGCATCAGATGGAATAAGATCGGATATTATCGTAAGTGTATCCTGCGATTGAGGGCAAACGCCATTTTTAATAATCCATACAAATTTATTTATTCCTCCTGAAAGAGAAGTAATTGCAGATTGAGCGGCTAAAGTATTTGTTACTATTCCTGTTCCTGTAATTACAGACCACGTACCTATACCAACTGTTGGCACATTGCCGTTTAATATGGCAGTTGCCCCGCATACTGTTTGTGTAATTCCTGCGTTGGAAGCTGTTGGTTGCTGATTAACTGTAATAGTTACAATGGCGCTGCTTGTAACATTTGTGCACGTTCCAATTACAATAATATTCCTTTGGTAATAAGTTGTTGCTGTAAGTGTTGGTGGATTATAATTTTGATTGGTAAATGTGCCGGTAGCATTGGTCCATGTTAAGGTGTTAGCACTCATTTGCCATGTATAAATATTACCACCAAAAGGTACAGACCCTGTTAAAGGGGAGGGTGTACTTCCTGCACAAATTGTTTGAGAAGCAGATATTATATTATTGGTCGCAATTTCGCAACCGATTTTTGCAATAAAAATATTATTATTTGATCCGGTTGGTAAAGTAAATGTTCCTAGTGTTAAGGCATTGCCATATTCACCGGCTACATAAATTCCACCAGTACTACTAACTGCTAAACCGTGGCCTCCTTCCTTACCGCTACCAATGCCTTGTTTTACCCATAAATAATTTCCTGAACTTATATTAAATGCTGATACGAAAAGATCTTCATTACCCGAACTTGAAAGATTAGGCCCACTATATGATGAGAAGTTTAATGTGTTTTCAAAATACCCTGTTACAATTAAATTATTGTTTGCATCAACCTTTAATGCATAACCGGCTTCATCACCATTGTCTGATCCGGTTTGAGAAGATACCCATAAAAAATTGCCTGTTAATTTTGCTATCTTCGCAACAAAAATATCTATTCCGCCAACCACTGTTTTGGTAAATTGAGGCCCGGGATATTTAAAATCCGCAGTAGCCTTTATCGAACCGGTTATATATAAGTTGCCGGCGTCTTGTGCAATTCCATAACCATAATCATCATCTGTAGATGAAACATTTGTTGACCAGGCGTATGCGCCGGCTTGCGTCATAGCAATAATAAAAACATTTGGATCATTGCTCCCGGCCGTCAACATTTGACTTACCAAGGTACCTGAAGCATTATATATATCCATATCATGGCTATATATACCGGTAAAATAAACGTTTGCTGCATCGGCAACAATATCATAACCATTATCTTCTTTATTACTCGCGCCTGATATTACCCATTGTACTACACCTGAAGAATTATATTTTGCACCAAAAAATTCAGTTAACTGATTGCTTGCCGTTGTTGATTTTGTAGTGGCGTTGGTAGAGTAAAAAGTAGCAGAACCATTATAACTCCCTGTTAAATAAATACCGTTTGCGTCAGCATATAAACGCCAAGCGTCTTCAGCATCATAGTCACCAAATTTAATAGCCCATAAAAAAGCTCCTGTAGAACTATACTTTGCTAAAAATCCATCTTGATTACCTGCACCACCATTTGGAGTTAAATTATACGTTGCGCCCGAAGGATCAAAATCACAAACGCTTTTAAAGTAACCGGTTACATAAACATCGCCTAAATTATCGGTTGCAATACTTTTTACTTCTTCATCATTATTACCACCAATTTTAATTGCCCACACAACATTTCCGTTAGGGTCGTATTTTGCAATAAAACCATCATTAGCGCCATAGCTGGCATTAAATGAGGCGCCATAAACAGCGCTCAGGTTCCCATCAAAATAACCACCAACATAAGTGTTTCCTGAAAAACCATCGTATGCAACGTCCCAGGCTAATTCATCTCCGCTAGAAGAAGCGTTTTTTGCCCATTGCCACGGGGGAGTTTGCGCAACAACACAGTTTAAGTTTATTAATATAATGGAAAGTAAAAATTTCCGCATTTTTTATTGTCTTTTTTTGCCGTTCATAAAAAGCATATTTTAAAAGCAATTCTAATGCCATGTTAATATTGCTTTGAGTCAATTACATAAGAAATTATTATAAATTAAAAACCTCAAAAAGGGACTATTTTACCCCATATTTGTATCAATTTTATTTACTAAATTTTTAAGCATTAATGAACAAAGGATGTAATTATTAAGATATATAGTATTACATAACTTTTATATTAAATTGTATAAATCACACCATTATTTTCTCGAATTACACCATAAAAAAAAGACCTAGTATTAGATCTTTTTTTAAAAATGATTTTTAGTAAAATTAAAAACTAAGTTAAATTAAAACTTAGCTATTGTTTTTTAAAATGCTGGCGCACTTATCGTTCTATATTTTTTTTCGTTAGACACATTTCTATTTTTTGGATATTTAATTGTATAAGTGTAAATTATTTTTTGGGATTCACCTGATGGAATTAAAAATTTCCAAGTTACCTTTCCATCATCAGGATTTATTTCGCCCTTTGAAACTTCTACTACATCTACAGTAATTTCACTATTTTGGGAAATGGGTTTTTGATCTTCAATATCAATATTAATAGGATTTTTACGGTTATTTTTAATAACCATTTCGTAACTGTATGTTACTTTACGATTAGTACCCATTAACTTTTCGTTGTTAAAATCTTTAATTTTTGTGCGAGTTACCAGTACCTTACTATCTCTGCCAAACGATAAATCTAAGGTATCATTCACACTTTGCGGATTAATAAACGAACGCCCTACAAAAGTGCCACCAAAATAAACATTAGCGGGCCCAGCAATTAAATCTAAATCTTCCCAACCGGTTATACGCGCTAATAAAAATGCGTTTTTTTCTAATTTTGGTATAGAATAATGTTTATACGTTGCGTCTAACGTATAGCTCGTAACCTCTACTATATATGGCTTTGCATCACTTGGAATGGTGTACGCTTTTTTAATTTCAAACTCGGCGCTTAGTTCCGATACTTGTACTTCTTCATAAATAACCTTTTTACCGTCATCTCGTTTTCCTTTTGTTTTATAGTCATTATAGTTTTTTGTTTCAACCTCGTTTAATTGTTGTTTAGTGCTAAATTGATTTTCTAAATTATCATTCACAATTTTTGATTGCTGCTGGTATACTTGTGCAGCGGAATTATTATTTTTGCCATAACCATTTAAATTACCATATACATCTGTATTAAAATTTAAAAACCAAGGCGATATAGCTGGTTTAGAAACATTACGGGTTGGGTCGCTAGTTGATAATTTTAATTTTACATCTGCCCAATTAATTCCTGTGTTGTTAAATACCCTTGAACGGTAGACCAATGTAATAGGTTTGCCAACATCTTCAGCTTTGAGTTCATAATAAGGCGCCCATCCTGCATCGGAAACAACATATTTTAAATCGATGTTTGTAGCTACTTTAGAATCGCTTTGTAATAAAATAATAATTTCTCCGGTAGGTTTATTTTCATTTGAATTTAATTCGTTTAAAGCACTTTGTAACCGATCATTTACAACATATTCTTCATTAATTTTTGTGTCTAATTTTAAAATTTCGGCATTAATTTCTTTAATGCGTGAGCGGTAAAAATCCGCTGCTAATTTTAATTCAGCAATCAATACACCTTTTTCGTGCCCGCCAATACTGTTATTTTTAGCTAGTAATTCTTTTTCTTTATCGTACGCTTCTTTATCGTACACCAATTGTTGTGTTTTATATTGGTTTGCTTTTAATGAATCTCTTAACTGTTTTACCTTTGTACTTTCGGTAGTTTGGGTTAAAAAATTTAGCTTTTCAGTTACGCTAAGCACGCTAACACCATCGCCTACATTTACCTGTATGCTTTTTGGGATTAATTTGCTCGATAAATTTGTAAAAACAACCGAGGTTATTCCGGCATTTAAATTCGCTTGTTTTTGCTGATTTACTTCGGCACCATCCAAATATAGTGTTACAGCTTTTATAGGAGTTTCAACACGTTGTTCAGGATTTTGTATTTGCGCAAAAGTAAAAAACGGAATAATTAAAAATATTGCTAATTTTTTCATAGGGATTAAATTTTATCTAAATTAATGTAAATATTAGATGCAAATACATCACTTAATTCACAAAAAAAGATAAATGAAAAAAAAATATAGATATAAAATCTACTTACCTACAATTATTTTAATTGTTTTTTGAACTTCGCCATTGTGTATTTTAATAAAATACAACCCGGGGTTTATTTCAGAAATATTAAAACCTAATTTTTCGGAATTAGTTGAAATTTTAGTTGAAAGATTTCGGATTAATTTCCCATCAATAGAGTACAAATCAAAAACATAAGGCAAATTTGAAGGTTGTTTTATTAAAAAACTAATGTATTGATTTGATGGATTTTCCGAAATTAATTCAACGTAAGAATTAAGATTGTTTTGAAGCGTGTTTACACCTGTTAAAATACAGCTGGGTTTCATAATCCAATTTGTAATGACTGTATCTAAGGGGTTAGTTGTTGATGGAAGATAAGCCACCCATTGACCGCATTCGTTAATTAAAAACTTATTAAAATTCCAACTAACCGAAGAATTAGAAACACCATTTAATTGCATTTTTTGCAACCACTTGTACACAGGTGCTGTATCACCGGCTACTATAGCAATTTTATGCATCATTTGAAATGTTACGCCATAGTTAGTAGTACAAAAACTATTTATTAAAGAGTCCTTACCAGGTTCTTGTGCGCCAAAATCGTTACAAGGAAACCCTAAAATTTCAAAATTATACTGGTTGTAATTTTGGTACAATTGTTGTAAATCGGTATATTGTGGTGTATATCCACAATAGCTTGCGGTATTAACAATTAATATTTTTTTGCCAAAATAGTTGCTAAAATTTATTAAACTCGAGTCGATAGCCAAAGCTGTATAAGTATGCAACGATGATTGAGCCTGTGTTTTACTAAAATTTAAAATTAAAGAGCAAAACAAAAGAAATATAGTTTTTTTCATGTGTTATAATATTAAAAGTTAAACTAATATACGAATAAAATCGAGCGATAGTTTATAATATCATTCAAAACTACGTCAAATAAAAAAATTATTTAGCTAATTCATTAACAGCCCCCCGTTAAAAACATTGTTTTTTAGTGCTTATTCCCTTTTATAAATAAAGGTATTTTTAATGCTATGGCTAATAAATATAGAACCAAAGCTTCTGAGGTAAGTATTACTGAAAATGATATTAAAAAAAATGATATTCTTGAAGAAATAAATACTGATGTTTCAACAAGCTCATCAACCAAAAATAAAACAAAATCTAAAGCTACCGCTTCAATAAACTCAACGTCTGCCGCTAAAAATTCGTCTCCTAAAAAAGAAAAGATTTCATTAGCACAACGTTGGCAACAATTGGTAACGGTTTACAGCAACGAGCGTACACAAAAAATTTTAGGATTATCTCTTGTGCTTTCGTCTGTATATTTAGCGATAGCATTTACCTCGTATTTTTTTACTTGGAATATTGACCAGGATAAAGTTTTAGGGCCGGCTACCGAATTATTTTTACCGGAAACAAAAGTTGCAAACTGGTTAGGTAAAATTGGCGCAATGGTATCGCATTTATTTATTTACAAAGGTTTTGGAGCTGCTTCATTTTTTTTAGTTCCCGTTTTATTTATGTACGGTTTGCAAAAAATGACCAAGAAAAAATTCATAAACATTGGATCTTTTAATGCTAAATGGTTATTTTTAATGGTGTGGGCATCGTTATTATTGGGTTATATTTTTAGCGATAAATTATTTTATTTGGGTGGCGGTTTTGGTTATTTTGTAAACGCGCAAATATCTAATCTTGTTGGTAATGTTGGTCTTTTGGCGTTAATAGGCTTTAGTATGCTTACATTTTTAGTGTTAAGCATAAATTTAAATTTTAAATTGCCTGCCAAACCTGTAATTGAAGAAGATGAACAAATACAACAAGAAGTTTTTACAAATTCGGAAAGTAAAGATAAAGATCTAACCAAAGAATATAACTCGTCGTTTAACGAATTAAAAGATTTAAAATTAACACCCGAGGAAGAAGCCGAACTTTTAAATTTTGAAATTAAACAAAAAGGTAACGATTTGGTAATTGAACCTGTAAATCCGGAAACTAACACTAGTGTAGGTTTTGAAGTAGTTCAGAATGGTAACGAAACTATTTTACAAAAAATAGACGAAAATAAAATAGACTTAAACGCAAACCCAGAAACCGTTATATCGAACGAAATTAAAGGCGAGCCTGAATTTGAAATTGAAAAAATAGTTGAAGAAATAATTGTTTTAGATGACGAAAACAAAGCGCAAAAATTAGTAGCACAATTTGGAGAGTACGACCCTACTTTGGATTTAGACTCCTACAAGTTTCCAACCTTTGATTTACTAACCGATTACGGGGATGCTAAAGGCAAAGTAACACAAGAGGAATTAGTAGCCAACAAAGATAAAATTGTAAACACTCTTAAAAATTTTGGTATTGAAATTGATAAAATTATGGCTACAGTTGGTCCAACAGTTACATTGTATGAAATTGTACCTGCAGCCGGAGTTCGTATCAGTAAAATAAAAAATTTAGAAGACGATATTGCCTTAAGTTTAGCCGCATTGGGTATTCGTATTATTGCTCCAATTCCGGGCAAAGGCACAATTGGTATTGAAGTTCCGAATCAAAATCCGGAGATGGTGCCAATGAAAAATATTTTAGCTTCCGAAAAATTTAATAACTCCAATTTTGAATTGCCCATTGCTTTAGGTAAAACCATAAGCAACGAAATTTTTATTGCAGATTTAGCGAAGATGCCACATTTATTAATGGCGGGTGCTACGGGGCAAGGTAAATCGGTTGGTTTAAATGCTGTTTTGGTTTCGTTGTTGTATAAAAAACACCCATCGCAGGTAAAATTTGTATTGGTCGATCCTAAAAAAGTAGAATTGACGTTATTTAAAAAAATTGAGCGTCATTTTTTAGCAAAATTACCAAATGCCGAAGATGCTATTATTACTGATAACACCAAAGTAGTTCATACTTTAAATTCGTTGTGTATTGAAATGGATAACCGTTACGCATTGCTGGAAGATGCACAGGTTAGAAACATAAAAGAGTACAATACCAAGTTTATTAATCGCAAATTAAATCCCAACGACGGGCATAAATTTTTACCATATATTGTTTTAGTAGTGGATGAGTTTGCCGATTTAATTATGACTGCCGGCAAAGAAGTAGAAGCACCAATTGCACGCTTAGCACAATTAGCTCGTGCTATAGGTATTCACTTAATTATTGCCACACAGCGCCCTTCAGTAAATATTATTACAGGTACTATTAAAGCTAATTTCCCGGCGCGTATTGCTTTTAGAGTAACCAGTAAAATTGATAGCCGCACAATTTTAGATAGCGGTGGGGCTGATCAACTAATTGGGCGTGGAGATATGTTGTTAAGTACCGGTAACGATTTAATTCGCATACAATGTGCTTTTGTAGATACGCCGGATGTAGAAAAAATTACCGATTTTATTGGAAATCAACGTGCTTACCCTAATGCTTATATGTTGCCTGAATATGTTGGCGAAGATGGCAGCGATGGTAAAGAACAGGTAGATTTAAGCGAACGCGATAAAATGTTTGACGATGCCGCAAAATTGGTTGTTCAGTTTCAACAAGGCTCTGCATCATTTTTACAACGTAAATTAAAATTAGGGTATAACCGTGCCGGCCGTATTGTAGACCAGTTAGAGGCTGCCGGTATTATTGGGCAGTTTGAAGGCAGTAAAGCGCGCGAAGTATTGTGCAAAGACATGCAGCATTTAGAGCAAATTTTACAAAATTTAAGAAATAAATAGCCAAATTAAACTATTGTTTCTTCCAAAAGTCTAATTTGGTATTACATTTGTATTGTATAATTTATGAAAAAACTATTTACTCTTTCCATTATTTTTTGCTCGTTACTATTTAATGCACAAGATCAAGATCCTAAAGCCAAAGCTATATTAGATGATTTAAGCAAAACTACTAAAACGTATAAAACCATTTCTGCCGAATATAGTTTTACCATTCTTAATAAAGAAGGTAAACAACTGGAAAAACAAACGGGCAAAGCGCAAATTAAAGGCGATAAATTTAAATTGGAAATTTTAGGCAATACAATTGTTTGCGATGGTAAAACGATTTGGAATTATAATAAAGATGCTAAAGAAGTTACTATAAAACGTTTTGATGCCGCCAATGAAGACCAATTAAATCCAAGCAAAATTTTTACCATGTACGAAAAAGGGTACAAATTTAAATATGAAAAAGATGAAAAAGTTGGAGCTGTAAACTGCTCTGCTATCAACTTATTTCCTGTAGATAAACCCGAGAAGAAAAAATTTCATACCATTATTTTGTATGTTGATAAAACAAAAAAGCAAGTGGCACAACTTAAAATGTTAATGAAAGATGGCGGCAAACAGATTTACGAAATTAAAACCTTTAAACCCAATACCGAAATGGCAGATGCCCTATTTGTTTTTGATACCAAAGGTTTTAAAGCCGATCAAATAAACGACGAAAGAGATTAAACGTAGTTTAGCAATTCGTTTACATTTATATTTAAATGGCTTGTATTGTAAATACATTTTCCATCCAAAATAAGTAAAACTTGTGGCGATTCATGTTCTACTTCATAATGTTTAGCAACTAAATCAGAAAGCTGTCTGTTTGCAATTAAATCTAAATAAAACAACTTAATATTTGCACTGTAATTATCTTTCCAGTTTCGTTCAAATCGGTTTAAAGCTGTGCTACTAATACTACACCGCGTACTATGTTTAAAAATAAGTACCTTTTTGGTTTTAGATAACTCATCTACATTTTCTATACTTTTAAAATCTTCCCAAATCATACACAAAGCTATAAATTAAAAAATACAATTCGTTATTTATAGTTTTTTAAACTGTTTTTCCGTCGTCTTCTTGTGTGAAAACAGAAAAATTCCCATGACCGTGATACACATCAATAATCCTTTATCAAAAAACTCCTTTGCACATTCAAATTCTTTTTTTTCCAATTTCTCCGGCGGCATTAATTACAGTTTGTCGAACTTTAAAATCTTGGTGTAAAAACAATGCTCTTAGTGTTTTTAAAATTTGTGGTTGAAGATCTTTCTCTAAAAAATAAATCCGTCCAATGTATAAATACGCTGATTTTCTAATGTAGGTATCTTCCTCTATAAAAATAGTCTAGTGTTTTTGCAGTTTTCTTATTCTTTAGTACTTCCGAAATAGTATAGCCAATTTCGATTACTAAATCGGCTCTTTCTTGCTTATCTAAATTGTAAAAACGCCATTTAATTTACAATTAAATAACTTCTTAAAAGTTCTATTCCCATTGGATTAGCACTTACAACTGCATTTACAAATTTTTTGAAATTTGCATTTCCGATATTTCTATAATGTTTAGATAATTTATAAAGTTCGTCTAAATTTTTAATACCAAATTCAGTAGAATCGATTTTTGCTAATTGCGCTTGTTTCCATATCCAAGGCTCAAATTCTTTAAAAACAAAAATTAAAAAATGTTGTTTGTTTGGAATTTTTTTAATTATTAATCCCTCATCTTCGTTCTTCTGGTCTAATATAATTTCTGAAAAATTTACTAAATATTTGTTTTGATTTTGATATTTTAGTTTATCGTAGTCAACCAATCCAACTAACCTAGAGTTATTATTTTGAAACATATCTAAAGCTTTGGTAACTTCTGAGATGCCTTTTTTATGGTTTGGTTTGCCGCGATTAATTATTAACTCTACTAAAAGGGTATCTGCATCACACTCCGGAAAAATATTTTTTACATCAATCATTATTTTGAAATGCCCTTAGGTTGTAAAATATATCAGCTTTAGTATCTATCAGATTATCAATTTCTTCATTGCTAAGTTCTTTTATTATAGTTTCGTAATTTTTATAATCGCATATAAATAAGGCTAAATCTTCTCTATCAGCTGTTTCAACAAATTCTTTTAATAAATAAGGGCTATGTGTAGCAATAAAATACTGATTTTGTTTATCCTTCACAATCTCTTCTCCAATATTAGAAATGTAGGTAGGAAAAGAATGTGCTTCAGGTTCTTCTAAAATAATCACAGAGTTTTTATTTGTTTTTATTGCTAATAAATTAAAAATGTAGCGTTGTAAAGTATCAGCACACATTGAATAGGGTATTTTGTAAACTCTGTTGCCAACAGTTTTTTGCACTTGCAATTCGTTTAATTCGTTGTCTATTAAAAGCTGTAAGCCATAGGAGTAAAAAATATCAACAACTTCGTCCAAAATAGTAGGATTATTTTCTAGCATCGTAATTGTATTGTTACCATTAGGAGGTACTAAAAATCCTGCATTTTTCCCAGTATAATTTTGGTTTTTTTTAAATTCATATTTTTTGATATTGCCAAAAAATTTATTTTCTGTATAATCATGTCCAATTTTTTTGCCCTCGCTATTTATAAATGTTTGATATGATTGCAAACTTGGTTCAGGTATATTTTTATGCTTATTCTTTAGTTCTATAAACGACCGCTTTAATTCATCCAAATTATAGTTTGATTTTTTTGATGGATCCGTTTCATCAATTAATTCAAGGCTAGTAGCATTTATCGCTTCATAAGAATCAATAGAGTTCGAATAATATCTGACAAAAAAATAACCCAAATTGCTATTTACTAAAATATTTTTTTTTCTATCATTATCATAAAACAAATTTGCAAATCGTTTATATCTAATAAACTCCGATAAGAATTTTTCATCCCAACTATTACATGCACCAAGCGTTGCAACTGCTTCTAAAATATTAGATTTACCAACATTAGGTTTGCCAATAAAAATATTTAACCGCTTACAATTAATTTTTTGGTTTTTAATCGATTTAAAATTTTCAATTTTTAACCAGTTTATCATCCAATCTTTGTCCGTCATTTTTCAATATTTTAATAACAAATATAAGTTTTTATAAATTTTACTCCAATTTAGCTAATTATTAAGGTAATCGTAACTCGCAAAAACTAGCACTTTTTGCCTATATTTGTGCTCTTTAAAAGATTTAGAAGCTGAATGAAAAACATACGTAACTTTTGTATTATTGCTCATATCGACCACGGTAAAAGCACCTTGGCCGACCGCCTATTAGAATTTACCAAAACCATTACCAGTCGCGAAATGGAAGCGCAGGTGTTAGACGATATGGACCTTGAGAAAGAACGTGGCATTACCATTAAAAGCCACGCCATACAAATGGAATACATTTACAAGGGCGAAAAATATGTGCTCAATTTAATTGATACCCCTGGCCACGTTGATTTTAGTTACGAGGTTTCCCGCTCCATTGCCGCCTGCGAAGGTGCATTGTTAATAGTTGATGCGGCACAAGGCATACAAGCACAAACCATATCCAATTTATATTTAGCCTTAGAGCATGATTTAACTATTATTCCAATTCTAAATAAAATGGATTTGCCAAGTGCAGAGCCTGAAATGGTTACAGACCAAATTGTTGATTTAATTGGTTGTGATAGAGACGAGGTTATACCTGCCAGCGGTAAATCCGGTATGGGTATTGAAGAAATTTTAGCGGCAATTATTGAGCGTATAAAAGCACCCATTGGCGACCCAAATGCGCCTTTGCAAGCTTTAATTTTTGACAGTGTTTTTAATAGTTTTAGAGGCATTATAGCTTATTATAAAATAATAAACGGCACTATTAAAAAAGGTGAAAAAGTAAAGTTTTTTAATACTGGTTCGGTGTATAATGCCGATGAAATTGGTGTTTTAAAATTAAAACCCGAAGCTCGCCCATCAATGAGTACAGGCGATGTGGGCTATATTATTTCGGGGATTAAAGAAGCTAAAGAAGTAAAGGTAGGCGATACCATTACACATTTCGATCGCCCATGTGCCGAAGGAATTCACGGTTTTGAAGAAGTAAAACCAATGGTATTTGCAGGTATTTATCCTGTAGATACTGAAGATTTTGAAGAGCTGCGTTACAGTATGGAAAAATTGCAATTAAACGATGCTAGTTTAACTTGGGAACCTGAATCATCATTAGCCTTAGGCTTTGGTTTCCGTTGCGGATTTTTAGGCATGTTGCACATGGAAATTGTGCAGGAACGTTTGGAGCGCGAGTTTAATATGACGGTAATTACTACTGTACCAAACGTATCTTACATTGCTTATCAAACAAATGGCGAAGTAGTTATCGTTAATAACCCAAGTGATTTGCCGGACCCGGGCAGGATTGATTATATTGAAGAGCCTTATATTAAAGCAAATATTATTACCAAGTCTGATTTTATTGGACCCGTTATGAGTTTATGTATTGAAAAACGCGGCACTATTGTAACACAAAATTATTTAACCGCAGATAGGGTTGAATTAATATTTGAAATGCCTTTAGGCGAAGTTGTATTTGATTTTTTCGACAGATTAAAATCAATCAGCAAAGGATATGCTTCGTTTGATTACAGCCCTATTGGAATGAAAGAGGCAGACTTAGTAAAACTGGACATTCTTTTAAAAGGCGAACCTGTTGATGCTTTGTCATGTTTAATACATCGCAGTAATTCGTATCAGTTTGGTAAAAAAATATGTGAGAAATTAAAAGAATTAATTCCAAAACAACAATTCGAAATTCCTATACAGGCTGCTATTGGTGCGAAAATAATTAGTCGCGAAACAATTAGTGCCATACGTAAAGACGTAACCGCTAAATGTTATGGTGGTGATATTAGCCGTAAACGTAAATTATTGGATAAACAAAAAGAAGGTAAAAAACGAATGAAACAAGTTGGTAATGTAGAGATTCCTCAAAGCGCGTTTATGGCTGTGTTAAAGTTAAATGACTAATTCACCGTCATTGCGAACGACAAAGGAGTAAAGCAATCTATTAAAGTGTATTTGAGATTGATTCGGTCGTTCCTCCTTCGCAATGACAAATTAACTTTAAAATAATCTCTATATCAACTCTACACTTCTCTTAATAAAATTAGTTAAACCTTCGCCTTTTAATAAACCTTGTGATAGCAAGGCTAAATCTGCCGCTTGTTTAGCTAAGTTTTTTTGTACATCAGCATTGGTTTCGCTTAAAATACGCCCTATTAATGGGTGATTAGAGTTAACAACCAAATTATACATATCGGGCATATTACCATAAAAGCTTCCCATTCCGCCACCGCCAAGCTGGTTCATGTCTTTCATCCGACGCATAAATTCGGGACGCGTAATTAACATGGGCTGGTCTTTTTCGCTCAAGTTTTCAAACACAACTGTAAATTGTTCTTTGGCAACTGTATCTTCAATTATTGGTTGTAATTGTTTTTGCTCATCTTCGGTTAATTTACTAACCGTGTTCTCATCTTTTTTAATTAATTTATCTACTGTATCGGCATCTACACGCACAAATTGCGTGTCTTTTAATTTACTTTCTAAATGATTAATGTAATGCGGATCCAACATTGTTTCCATTATCAATACTTCGTAACCGCGGCTTTTAGCGGCATCGATGTAAGCGTGTTGCTCGGCAACGTTAGTAGCATACAAATAAACTAATTTTTTGTCTTTATCTGTTTGGTTTGGTTTTACATGATTTTCAAATTCATCAAGCGTAAAAAATTTACCGTCGGTAGTTTTTAATAAACTAAATTTGGTGGCTTTTTCATAAAACTTCTCGTCGCTAATGTTTCCATACTGAACAAATATTTTGATGTCGTCCCATTTTTTTTCAAACTCAACACGGTCTTTTTTAAAGAGTTCTTCTAATTTATCGGCTACTTTTTTTGTAATGTGGCTTGCTATTTTTTTAACGTTACCATCCGCTTGTAAATAACTACGGCTAACATTTAGCGGAATATCCGGACTATCAATTACACCGCGTAATAGAGTTAAAAAATCGGGTACAATATTTTCAACATTATCGGTAACAAAAACTTGGTTGCTATAAAGTTGGATGCGATCCTTAGGCATTTCTAACTTATTGCTTAGTTTTGGAAAATACAAAATACCCGTTAAGTTAAAAGGATAATCTACATTTAAATGAATGTTAAACAAAGGCTCTTCAAATTGCATTGGATACAATTCGTGGTAAAAAGCTTTGTAATCTTCGTCGGTTAAATCAGCAGGTTTTTTTGTCCACGCCGGTGTTGGGTTGTTAATGATATTATCAACTTCTACTTCAACGTCTTTAACATCTTCTTCTTTTTCGCCCTCTTTAATTTCGGGTTTTACATATTCTTTTTTAGTACCAAATTTAATTTCAACAGGTAAAAATTTACAATATTTTTTAAGTAAACCTTCAATTTTAGCGGTTTCTAAATATTCTTCACAATCATCGGCAATGTGCAAAATAATGTTGGTGCCGCGTTGGGTGCGATTTCCAATTTCTTCAATTTGGTATTCAGGGCTGCCGTCACATTCCCAATGCACTGCCTTAGCATCTTTTTTGTAGGATAAGGAAAAAATTTCTACTTTTTTTGCTACCATAAACGCTGAGTAAAATCCTAAGCCAAAATGTCCTATAACTACGTTTTTATCAACTTTATCTTTGTATTTAGTTACAAATTCTTCAGCGCCGCTAAAGGCAATTTGCGCAATGTATTTTTCAATTTCATCTTTGGTCATTCCAATACCTTTATCTTTTATGGTAATGGTTTTAGATGATTTATCAACTTCAATTTCAATTTTGGTATCGCCCAAATCGCCACTGGCTTCGCCCATGCTGGCAAGGGCTTTTAGCTTTTGGGTGGCATCGGTAGCATTACTAACTAATTCACGTAAAAAAATTTCATTATCGCTGTAAAGAAATTTTTTAATTATTGGAAAAATGTTTTCGGTTTGTACGTTTATTTTACCCGTTGTGCTCATAGTATTTTATTTTTATGTTGTTTAACAAATATAATACCAACGTTGTTAGAATGACAAATTGGCAAATAAAAAAAGCAGTTTAGAATAACTAAACTGCTCGTAATTTAAAAATTTAACTTATTTAATTTTGCAGGTTGAAATATCAACTTGCTGTTTCGTAACGTCTGCTGTTACAAAAGCAGTACCCGAAAATACAGATAGTGTGTAAGTACTTGTACTTGTATTTGTATTATCAATACAACCTACTAAACGTTTCATTTCACTTTTTTTAAGTTTTGCGTAAGTAGCTTCGTTTTTGTCGGTAGAAGTAGATGTATTTACAGTTGTAGCCGCACCATTACGAGGTACAGTAGTAGTTGTAGTTGTGCCAGTTATGTCACAAGAACAGGTACGTGTTTTTTTGCAAGAAACAAAAACAAATACTGATAGTAAAGTTGAGGTAATTATAATCTTTTTCATGTATAATATTTTTTAAATTATTTTATGGTACAGGTAGTTTCACTATTGTAAGTATTGCTGGTAGTATTACTACCATTGGTATCTGTTCCGGAATTAGTAGATTTACTATTGCCACACAAAAACCCAATTTTTGATTTCGAAACTTTTTTATAAACCACAGTATTTGTAGTAGGTGTGGTATTAGTTGTGGTTGTTGTACCACTCGAATTAGTGTAACTACTACTGCCGGTTGTTGCACATTCACAGGTTCTGTCTTTTTTACATGACACAAGCCCTAAGCTTAAAATCATACTTAATAACATTATAGTTTTTTTCATCTTTTAAAATTTTTTATGAAGGTAATAAATATTAATTACATTTTATGTTAAAGAACTTTTTAAATTAAAACATCAAATTGCGTTTGCTTGGCAATTCTTCAACAGCAATGCTTTGAACTTGTAAAAAATCATTAACGGTTTTTAATTTATCCATAATTTTAAATTGATAATTATGCAAATCTTCGCCTTTTAAAACAATAAAAAAATCGGTTTTAGGTAATTCTTTTACCAAGCGTACGCTTTCATCAACATTGGTTGTTGCAAATAAATCGTTGGCACCGGCAGAGTTAATATTCGGCCCTTCAAAATTACTTTGGTTAGGTATTACACTATACTCTAATCCTAATTCTTCATCAAAAAAACCATACAACGAAAAATTAAATAATTTTCCGTCTTTTAAATTGTACGGCACAAAAGCCTGCAAGTGTAAATTTACTTTTAGCGCGTCGTTTATAGCACCAATTACTTGGTATTGGCTATTGGTGCACATCAGTCCGATTAAAACAAAATCGAAATCATCGTTAGAAGTATTTAGATTATATTTTGCCATTTAAAAACAATTAACCACATAGTTACAAAGTATAAATAAATATTACAATTTGTTTTATAGAAAATATAGGGTTTTAAGTCTTTAGCGCGAAACTAAAATTATGTTATACTTTTTATGCATAAAAAACTTCTAACTATGCTACTAAGTGTTTTAAATATTATTTTTTTGTAACAAAAACACAAAGTAACAATTTTATTTAATCATAATAATCTGTGTCATCAGTGTTCTATTTTATACAGTTCTTCCAACGTTAATTGCGCCGCTTTTTGTTCCGCCAAACGTTTGCTGTAATTTTCAAATGTAATGTAGGGTTTGTCGTTAATTATTGTTTGTATACTATATATTTTGTTCATCCCTTGTTGTACTTCGCTTAACAATTTGTATTCTAAAGTAAATTTATTTTTTTGACAATAAATTTGTAACTGGCTTTTATAATCTTCATTTGTAGCAACTAATTCCGTTACATCTACATGTGGTTTAATAATTTTTTGGAGTATAAAAGTTTTTGTTTTTTCATAGCCAATATCCACGTAAACCGCACCAATAAAAGCTTCAAAGGCATCGCCATAGGCACTACTTTTTGTTTTTTCGTTAGCGCTTAAACTTGCTTTTAAAAAAGTATTAAAACCAAATTTTAAAGCCAATTCTTTTAAATGTTGCCCATTAACAATTTTGCTTCTTAATTGGGTTAAAAAGCCTTCGTCTTTGTAAGGGTACATTTTAAATAAATGTTCGGCAATTATAGCGCCTAATATTGCATCGCCTAAAAATTCCAACCGCTCATTGCTTGGCGATGTATTGCCTTTTTTATTTATTACACTGCTGTGCAAAAAGGCTTGTTTGTATAATGTAATATTTTTTGGATTAAACCCTGTAGTAGATTTTACCCATTTTTTAAAATCTTTATCGCTTTTGCTTTTTGAAGAAGTAAGTTGCGATAAAAAAATTTTAAAAGCCAAAAGTTTAAGATTTAAATTTTTTAAATACTACTGCCGCGTTGTGTCCACCAAAACCAAAAGTATTACTAATGGCTGCATTTACTGTACGCTGTTGCATTTTATTAAACGTTAAGTTTAATTTTGAATCAATATCAGGGTCGGCAGTAACGTGGTTAATGGTTGGCGGGATAATGTCGTTTTTAATAGCTAAAATTGTTGCAATACCTTCTATTGCGCCTGCACCGCCTAATAAATGCCCCGTCATACTTTTGGTAGAACTAATATTTAATTTATAAGCGTGATCGCCAAAAATATTTAAAATAGCTTTAAGTTCGGCGCCATCTCCAAGTGGGGTACTTGTTCCATGGGTATTTATATAATCAATTTCGGTAGGCAAAATTTCCGCATCTTTTAATGCGCGTTGCATTACTAAAGTAGCGCCTAACCCATCGGGGTGAGGTGCAGTAATGTGGTGCGCATCGGCACTCATACCACCACCAATAATTTCGGCATATATTTTTGCGCCTCTTGCTAAAGCATGCTCTAATTCTTCTAATATAATAGCTCCGCCACCTTCGCCCAGTACAAAACCATCACGGTCTTTATCATAAGGGCGAGAAGCCGTTGAAGGGTTATCATTTCTGGTACTCATAGCTTGGCAGGCGTTAAAACCACCTACACCACTTTCGTTAATGGCAGCTTCACTACCTCCGCTAACAATAGCGTTGGCTTTTCCTAAACGAATATAATTAAAAGCATCAATTAAGGCATTGGTTGACGATGCACACGCAGAAACTGTAGTAAAATTTGGACCACGCAAACCAAAACGTATAGAAATATGCCCACTGCATATATCTGCAATCATTTTTGGAATAAAGAATGGATTAAAGCGTGGCGTACCGTCGCCTTTAGCAAAGGCAAAGGTTTCGGTTTGAAAGGTATCCAGTCCTCCAATTCCACTTCCCCAAACTACGCCAATCTCGTTACGGTCAATTCCTTGTGCTCCTAAACCGCTATCTTCAAAGGCCTGTACGCTGGCAGCAATTCCGTATTGAGAATATGCATCTAATTTACGGGCTTCTTTTCTATCAAAATAATCTTCAACATTAAAGTTTTTTACTTCGCAGGCAAAGCGCGTTTTAAATTTAGAAGCATCAAAACGAGTAATAGTAGCAGCACCACTAACACCATTAATAATATTATTCCAATAATCAGTTATATTATTGCCCAAAGGGGTTACAGCGCCTAAGCCTGTAACTACTACACGTTTTAATTGCATCTTAAATAAAAATTATCCTTTAGCGTTTGCTTCAATGTAAGCAATGGCATCGCCTACAGTACCAATTTTTTCAGCTTGTTCGTCAGGAATAGCAATATTGAATTCTTTTTCAAATTCCATAATTAATTCTACTGTATCTAATGAATCAGCGCCTAAATCGTTGGTAAAACTTGCAGTTGGAGTAACTTCTTTTTCATCAACACCTAATTTATCTACGATGATTGATTTTACTTTGTTTGAAATATCAGACATTTTTATTGTTTTAAGATTTGCACAAAAATAAAGATAACAACGTTAAAACAAAATTTAAAACATTGTTTTAGTATAAATTTTTTAACAAAAAGTTAATATTTAATTAAAAAAAACTCCTAAAACTATTATTATTAATAGGTTAGGAGTTATTATTAGAGTGTTAAAATTTAATAAATTAAGCTGTTTTTCTAATAATATGTCTTTGATGACGATTATTATTGTGATGGTGTGTGTATTTATGAGGAGTTTTAGCAACATCCTCATTTTTTATAAACCGTTTACCCACTAAATAAATTAGTAAAGCCCCCGCAATTATCGCCAAACTTATATAAATTTCATTTAAACTTATTGAATTGTTGGTTAAAAAGTTCCTAGATCCTTCTGAAGTCTGTCCTATGGCTTCAATGCTGCCTGCAAGCAATAATCCTAACAGGATTATAAACGCTTTAATTGATTTTGTTTTCATATTTTTTTATTTTTAGTAACGTTAATGTATTCTCTATATTTCTTATATATAAAACGCATGCCAACTGCAAAAGGTTGGTTAAAAACCTTATTTTTAATCGATTTTATATTTTTTTGTTACAAAAAACATCACTATATTTGTGTCTCAAAATAATAATTTTAATAAATAGGGGACAAAAAAGTCCCCTATTTTATTGAGAAAAAATTGATAACAAAAGATTACATATTAAAACTTTTAAACGAGCATTTAGGTACTGGTTTAATTTTTGTTACCGGCATAAGGGTAAACAGCGATAACCAAATTAATGTTTTTTTAGATGGTGATAATGGCGTTACTATTGCCGATTGTGTGGCGGCTAGTCGTTTTTTAGAAAAAAATTTAGACTCTGAAAAAAACGATTTTAGTTTGGATGTAAGTTCGCACGGTGCAACTACACCCTTAATTATGCCTCGCCAATACACTAAACATATTGGTAGAGATTTTGAAATAAAATTATTAGATGATACAAAATTAATAGGCACGCTTACTGAATTTAATACCAACGAATTAAAATTAGAATACACCGAACGCGAAGACAAGCCCCTAGGCAAAGGCAAAATAAACGTAACAAAACAACACATCATACCTTACAATCAAATAAAAGAATCAAAAATTAAACTTAAATTTTAACAACAAAAACAACACAATGGAAAGTACAGCAAATCTGATAGAATCGTTCTCGTTATTTAAAGACGATAAAAACATAGACCGTGCAACCTTAATGAGCATTATTGAAGATGTTTTTAGAAGCATGCTAATTAAAAAATACGGCTCAGATAAAAATTTCGATATTATCGTTAACCCTGATAAGGGCGATGTTGAAATATATAAAAACCGTAAAATAGTTGATGATGAATTTGCAGAAGATTCGTTTGATTACGACGAAAATAAACACATAAGTTTTAGCGAAGCGCAAAAAATTGAACCCGATTTTGAAATTGGCGAAGATTTATCTGAACGTGTAAAATTAGATGATTTTGGTCGCCGTGCGGTATTATCAGTTCGTCAAAACTTAGTTCAAAAAATATTAGAATTAGAAAAATCGGAAATTTACAATAAATACAAAGAAAAAGTTGGTGACGTTATTACTGCCGAAGTATATCAGGTTTGGAAAAAAGAAATAATGTTAATGGATGATGAAGGTAACGAATTATTATTGCCAAAAACCGAACAAATTCCTTCCGATTTCTTTAAAAAAGGCGATACTGTTAAAGCAGTAGTTAGTAAAGTAGATTTAAAAAATGGTACGCCTAGCATTATTGTGTCGCGCACATCTCCTGTGTTTTTAGAACGTTTGTTTGAAACCGAAGTACCTGAAATTTTTGACGGCTTAATTACCATCAAAAAAATAGTTCGCGAACCGGGCGAGCGTGCAAAAGTTGCTGTTGAAAGTTACGACGACCGTATTGATCCTGTAGGTGCTTGTGTAGGTATGAAAGGCTCTCGTATTCATGGCATTGTACGCGAATTAAAAAACGAAAACATAGATGTAATTAATTATACAACTAATGCGCAATTATTAATTCAACGTTCGTTAAGCCCTGCAAAAATTACAACCATTAAATTAAACGAAGACACAAAACGTGCTGAAGTTTTTTTAAAACCCGACCAAATTAGCTTGGCTATTGGTAAAGGTGGTTATAATATTAAATTAGCAGGTAAATTAACCGGTTACGAAATTGATGTATTCCGCGATACGGATGTAGATATTGACACTGAAGACGTAGACTTAGAAGAATTTGCCGATGAAATTGACAGCGATGTAATTGAAAAATTAAAAGCTATTGGTTGCGATACTGCAAAATCAGTATTAGAATTAAATGATGCCGAATTAATTCGTAGAACGGGTTTAGACGAAGAAGCTATAGCCAGCGTTCGCGCAGTATTAGCATCTGAATTTGAAGACTAAATAATAGCCACAGATTGCGCTGATTACACGGAAAAATAAATCTGTGCAATTTGTGAAATTTGCGGCAAAAGTGTAGCCACAGACTGCACCGATTACACAGAAAAAATAAATCTTTGTAATTTAATTCCGATAGCTATCGGTACTGTGGCATGTAAAGATTTAAAAAAAGAAGGAAAAACAAAAATATGTCAGAAGGAACAACAACGCTTCGATTAAGCAAAGTAGCAAAAGAATTTAATCTTTCTTTAGGGAAGATTGTAGAATTTCTTGGCTCAAAAGGTGTAAAAGTAGACAGTAATCCCAATGGAAAAATTGGTGATTCTGAATACAAACTATTGCTTAAAGAATTTTCGAGTGATAAATCGGCGCGTGAAGAAGCCGAAAATGTTTCGCAAAATATAATTAAAGTAAAACGCGAAACAATTGTTTTAGACGATGTAAAAGCAAAAAAACAAAAAGACGAAGACGCTGACGAGGTAATGATTAAAGATTTAACCATTCCTAAAAAAATAATTGAATATGAAATATCTAAAGAAGAAAAGGTAGTTACTTTAATTGAAAAACAATTAGAACCTAAAATACAAACAATTGAAACGGTTGATAGACCTAAAGTTATTGGAAAGTTGGATTTAGATGCTATGAATCTAAAAACCAAGCCCACTAAAAAAAATAAAAAAATTGAAGACGAAAAACCGGTAAAAGACAAAAAGAAAGTAGTAGAAGAAATTGCTGTAGAAAAAATTGCTGATGTAAAACCAGTAGTTGAAGCCGTTATAACTCCCGTTATTGAAGAGGTAAAAGAAGAGTTTATTGAAACAAAATACGAAAAATTAGAAGGTCCAAAAATTTTAGGAAGCATTATTTTACCGGTTCAAAAAGAAACCCCTAAAAAAACAATAGGCGATGCAAAAACCAAACGCAAACGGATACGTAAAGGTGGTTTAAGCCAGGAAGAGATTAAAAAAGTTGGTACTGAACAAACCAAAATTGCCGACGAACGTAAAAAAGAAAAATACGGCACGCCACGCACTAATAATCCTAATTATAAAGGTAATAATAACAATAGCGGACCTCGTACCGGCGCCGGTAATAACAATACTGTTAATAAGCCTCGCCACGAATTAACCGAAGAGGAAATTGCGGCACAAATTAAAGAAACCTTAGCCCGCTTAAGTGCTAAAGGTGGTAAATCTAAAACATCAAAATACCGTAGAGATAAGCGTGACGATGTGCGCGGTAAAATGGCCGAAAAAGCTATAATTGCTGAAGAAGATAAAAAAACACTAACGGTTGCCGAGTTTGTAAGTGCAAACCAATTAGCGCAAATGATGGATGTTCAGGTAACTCAAATTATCTCAACATGTATGAGTTTAGGTTTGTTTGTAAGCATTAACCAACGTTTAGATGCTGAAACTATTAGTATTGTAGCCGAAGAATTTGGTTACAAAATTACCTTTGCAAGTGCCGAAGAAGTTGAAGGCATTAAAAATGAAGTTGAAGATAAGCCGGAAGATTTAATAGGCCGTGCACCAATTGTAACGGTAATGGGTCACGTTGATCATGGAAAAACATCTTTACTGGATTTTATTCGTAAAGCAACTGTTGTGGCGGGTGAAGCCGGTGGTATTACCCAACACATTGGCGCTTACAACGTACAACTGGCCGATGGAAGTGGCAGAAGCATGACGTTTTTAGATACTCCCGGTCACGAAGCGTTTACCGCTATGCGTGCCCGTGGTGCTAAAGTTACCGATATTGCTATTATTGTTGTAGCGGCAGATGACAGCGTAATGCCTCAAACCAAAGAGGCAATAAACCACGCCCAAGCTGCCGGTGTACCTATGATTTTTGCCATAAATAAAATTGATAAGCCGGGAGCAAATCCTGATAAAATTCGCGAAGCCTTATCAGCCATGAATATTTTGGTTGAAGAGTGGGGCGGAAAATTCCAATGTCAGGAAGTATCGGCAAAAAAAGGACAAGGCATTGATTTATTGTTAGAAAAAGTGTTGTTAGAAGCCGAAATGATGGATTTAAAAGCTAACCCAAACAAAAATGCACAAGGTAGCGTAATTGAAGCTAGTATGGAAGAAGGACGCGGCTATGTTGCAACTATTTTAGTACAAAGCGGTACGTTAAAAATTGGCGATGTAATGTTGGCCGGTGGTTACAGTGGCCGTGTACGTGCCATGTTTAATGAGCGTGGACAAAAAGTTGCTTCTGCAGGTCCATCGCATCCCGTAAAAGTATTAGGATTAACAGGTGCCCCAACAGCCGGCGATAAATTTAATGTAATGAGCGATGAGCGCGAAGCACGAGAAATTGCAACCAAACGTTTACAGCTACAACGTGAACAAGGCATTAGAACACACAAACACATTACGTTAGATGAGATTGGAAGACGTTTAGCAATTGGCGATTTTAAAGAATTAAATGTGATTGTAAAAGGTGATGTGGATGGATCGATAGAAGCCTTATCAGACTCCTTATTAAAATTAAGCACCGAAAAAGTTGCAGTAAATATTATTCATAAATCGGTAGGTGCTATTAGCGAGAGTGATGTGTTATTAGCGTCAGCATCTAACGCAATTATTATTGGTTTTCAGGTACGCCCAAGTACTAGCGCACGTAAATTAGCCGAAGTAGAGGAAATTGACATACGCTTATATTCTATTATTTACGATGCTATTAACGAAATTAAAGCGGCAATGGAAGGTATGTTAGCACCTGAGTTTGTTGAAAAAATTGTATGTAATATCGAAATTAGAGAAGTGTTTAACATTACCAAAGTGGGTACTATTGCGGGTTGTTATGTGTTAGATGGCAAAGTAATGCGTAATACCAAAGTACGTATTATACGCGAAGGCATTGTGGTGCATACAGGTGGCTTAGGCTCGCTTAAACGCTTTAAAGACGATGTAAAAGAAGTAGCTGCCGGCTACGAATGTGGTTTAAATATTGAAAACTACAACGATATGAAACAAGGCGATATAATTGAAGGATACGATTTAGTGGAAGTTAAGGCGAAGCTATAACATAACTCTTTAACTTTATATAAATTTTTTATAATACCGTATTGCTATGTAGCATAGCGTTTAATAACTATAAAACGTGCGTAATTTTGTGCTGTAATTAACGCGAATATTTATTTACTATTTGTTAATAATGTCGGGATATTATTAATTATTAACTTAACCACAGAAATTATTGCCATGTTAGTACAAAAAACCTTGAGCAAATAAAAAGCCCCATTGATGATTTATAATTTATATAGTATATTTGATATAAAGTATGTTTCACCTTTATGGCACAAAGCCAACACAAAAGCGTTGGGTTTGAGTAATAAAGTAGCACATATAAGTAAGTTAGCGGCAAGGCATCATGACAACAACGGGACAAAAATTTAACATTACAATAGACGTAATTTCACATCTATTTAACAATCCGTTTGACAATTTTAAAC
>JAYVGH010000068.1:0-2555 GCA_043772435.1 Bacteroidota bacterium | reverse complement strand
ATAATTTTCAGGATGCGGATGCCTTTTTAAAAGCAGGCGGTAATAAGGGTTTGCAGCCCCAAACCATTTTAGCAGGTAGTTATTATTTAAATCCTTGGTTTGTAAATGTTGAGCAAATTAAAATGACTGAAATTCCTATAGGATATGTAGGTGTTGTAATTAGTTACGTTGGTAGCGAAGGAAAAGACTTAAGTGGTGTTGAATTTAAACATGGTAACATTGTAAGTAAAGGCGAAAAGGGCGTATGGGCTGTACCTTTAGGCCCTGGCAAATATCCTATAAATACATTTATAATGCGTGTAGAATCAGTACCTACTACTAACTTAGTTTTAAACTGGGCAAACGCGCGCAGTGAATCGCATCAATTGGATAAAAATTTAAGTACAATAACCGTTCGTTCAAAAGACGGATTTCCTTTTAATTTAGATGTTTCGCAAATCATCCACATACCAACCACCGAGGCGCCAAAAGTAATTGCGCGATTTGGCAGTATGATGAATTTAGTGGGACAAGTTTTAGAACCTACAATTGGTAACTACTTCCGTAACTCGGCGCAGGATAGCGATGTAATTGCCTTTTTAAGTACGCGTAAAGAACGCCAGGATGCCGCAAAAAAACGTATTAGCGAAGTGCTGGATCAATATAACGTAAACGGTGTAGATACATTGATTGGTGACATTGTACCACCTGAAAGTTTAATGAAAACATTAACAGACAGGAAAATTGCGGAAGAACAAAATACAACCTTTGAAACTCAAAAGCGTGCAGAAATAACCCGCCAAGCCTTAGAAAAAGAAACCGCAGTAGCGGATATGCAAAAAGAAATTGTAAAGGCAGACCAAGGCGTGCTAATTGCAGAACGTATTGCCGATGCCGCTGTAAAGAAAGCAACTGGCGAGGCAAGTGGTGTAAAAATATCATCAGTTGCTGAAGCAGATCGATTAAAAATTATTGCAAATGCCGATGCCGAAAAAACAAAAGTAACCGCCAATGCCGAAGCCGAAAAAATTAAAGCATTAGCAAACGCTGAGGCTGAAAAAATTAGTGTAACAGGTATAGCCGAAGCCGAGAAAATTTTAGCGATTGGTAAATCAAATGCCGAAAGTTATAAATTAAGTGTTGAAGCAATGGGGGGCGATAACTTTACCAAATTAAAAGTTACCGAACAAATTGGTAAAGAAAAAATTAAAATCATTCCGGAAATATTAATTACAGGCGGTGGCGATGGACAAAATGGACCTATTAATGGCTTATTGGGCTTACAATTGTTAGATGGCATTATGGATAGAAATGCAAAGAAAGATGTTGCAGATAAAAACGACATTAAAAGAGACGATACAAAAAAATAGTGTTTTAATTGTTTTATAACGAGTCGGAAATAGTAAATGAAATTATAACACCTACCATAAGGTTACGTTTATTAACTAATTCTATTATTCATTATTCGTTTTTACCCGATGTGGTAATTGATATTGAAGAACATAAGATTAATCATAATTCGATAATAAAAATTGCAACATTAAAACAACATCCTTTATTAATTGATGGAAACGAGTATATGGATATTACACTCGATGCAAAAAAATTTATTAGATCGTTAGAAACATATGTGCCAATATTGGCAAGGGCTTTTGTTATAACATCCTTATCTAATAGATTATTATTATTGTCTTACACAAAAATAAATAACTCAATATATCCTTTAAAAACATTTACAAAACACGATGAAGCTAAAAATTGGTTACTCACTTTAATAAAAAAATAAAATTTGCTTACACCATCTTACATGAAAAAGACGTTGCAAAAACTGTAACATTTTACGAAACTACTTTTAGTTTTAACCGAAAACTTATTTAAGATGGAAACAACTACGCTGAATTAATAACCGGTCATACAACATTATCTTTCGCAGCAATTGAATTAGCTAAAACCAATTTATCAAACGGCTTTATTGAAAGTAATGTAGCTAATAAACCCTTTGCTATTGAAATTGGTTTTACTGTAGATAATGTAGATAAAATTTTTTCAAAAGCCTTAAAAGCAGACACTACATTAGTTGAACAATCTAAAACTAAACCTATGGGCAAATAGTTGCTTAATCCTTAATCAATTTTTAGTTATCTTTGAAAAAAGATGTAAACTATAAAATCCTGTTTACACAATTTAGTTTATACTCTCTTTATTTTTTAAAATTCGTTCCAAATATTTATCCGTTGGCAACAAGCTGAGTTGTATACGTTTGGCATAGCGAATACTTGCAATAATTTCGGATTGTTTTTCTTCTACTAAATGCTTTTGCCGTTGTGTTTCAAGTTCTTTTTGTTCAATTAACTTTTTTTGCTTGCGTGTTATTGCTAGATTTCTTAATACAAAAATTGAAAATAGAATAACAATTAATAAACCGCACAGTACAAAAATTAAAATATTACGCTGGTTTTTCTTTTCCTCTTGTGTTATTATACTAAACCGCTAACAAGATAATCAAAAAAGTATTATATTTGTAGTATGAGAATATTACAATTAAAACCCTATTTAACAACATCTGAGTTATCTGT
>JAYVGH010000067.1:0-21300 GCA_043772435.1 Bacteroidota bacterium | reverse complement strand
GTACCAGTATAATTGGTTGCTGTACATAAATTAATAGTTGGATTTGTACACGTTAAACTAAACGAACCTGTATTATTTGTTAATGTAAACGTTGGAGGTGTAACGGTTATCATTGTAAAATTAGCGGTAGTACTACAGCCACCTGCCGCAGTAACAGTAATATTTGTTACACCTGGGCTTAATCCGTAACCTACCGTTTGACTGGCTGATACAGTAGAAGGAGTTGGGCTCCACAAAACCGTGTAAGTTGGTGTAGCAGTACCAGGGTTAAAGGTTAAATTTAAGTTTACACTATTTAAAGTGTTTGTGCATGTTACTTGTGTAAAAGTTGGAGATACTATTGGCGAGGGATTTACTGTAATATTACTTGTAGCCGTAATAGTTGTAACAGCACCTACTGAATTAAAACCAATAATGTAGGTAGAATATGTAGTATTGGTGGTTGGGTTTACAACAAAACTACCGGTAGTATTTGTTAAACCTCCGGGGTTTAACGAATAAGTTGTGCTTGTTAAAGCTGCAAAATTAACAGGTACAATTGTAGCTGAATTACCAGCACAGATTGTATAATTAGGATTACAATTTGGGCTACACGATAAAGAGGCTGTGCCTAGTGATTGAAATGATACTAAAGAATTTATACCACTATAATTTGATATACATATAATAAATTGCTGACATGAATTTACTACCAATGCCGGTTCGTAGTTACCAGGATTACCACCAACAGGAATATTAGTACCGGAAGCCATACCCGTTCCGCCAATTGAAGTTGCATTCCAATTACAACGAATAGGAGGTAAAGTATTGCCCGCTATACCTGCACAGGTGGCAGGAGTATAAGGCCACATAGCCCAGTCGTAATATCCGGCTTGTGGATTTGCGCTACCCGAAGCCCCAAACACAAATTCTAAATTACCCGGATTACCAATGGTAATTAATAGCCACTGTGGTTTAAGTTCACCTGAAAACAAACATCCTGAATTTCCAGAACCGGGGTTTGTTGTAGGATTACTAATATTACTACCAGAAGGAATATCATTAACCGATCCAAAACCCGAAGTAGCAAAAAAGGTAAAGTTAGGGTTTGAACAAAGTGGAATAGCACTAATACAATCGGCATTAACTTGTGCTTTAAATTTACCTGCAATAACAATAAGTAAAATAAATAGTATTTTTTTCATGGTTCTAAATTTAACGGGTTATTAATTTATTAATAGATTCAAATATTTTTTCAGGAGCAATGTTTTTATAAACTTCATTTCCTTGTGTATCATAAACAATATTAGTAAGAGTTCCAACATCATTTAAATCAACATTATTTATCGAAATTAATTTATTAGCGCCATCTTTTGCTAAACCAATAGTAGCATTCTCTGCAGTTTTATTTATAGTAATACAAATTATACCTTTTAAACCACCTTTTAATTTTGCAAATTCGTAAGTAGTGTATACTTTATTAAATTGTTTATTTGCGTCTCTGCTAGTCAAATCGTTAGCACTCCAAAACGAAACAGAAATTAATTTATTTTCTAAGTTAATTTCAGAATGTTCGCTTTTTAATTGATTTTTTATTTTAGTATATAAATCTGATTGAGAGTTTGCTTTTAACATAAAAGTTAAAAACAGTAGTGTTATTATTTTTTTCATAGGTTATGATTTTTAAAGTAGTAATACAAGTTATTTTAAGTCAACAATAGTGCCAAACTATGTTAAAAAGTAAAAATACATGTAAAATAATACTTTTGAAAGGAAATAAGCGGAAATTCGACAAAAACTTATATAATAGCTTTAAATTAAAGAAATATTACATTCCGGTACCAAAATGAGTCATACTTTCGCGTTTCATAGGTTGTGTGGTCATTACAGGAATGTTGCTAATATCTACAATTTGCTGTGCATCGGTACCGCCAAAAAACTCAACTACTCCTAAACTAGGTTTGTTCATAATAATAATCAAATCACATTCTACCTTATTTGCATATTCTACAACAGTTTCAGCAACCTTTTCGGCAGGAATGGATTTGTTTGAACACGAAATGCCTTTTGCTTTTATAAATTGTTTTACCTGATGACAATAGGCCAATATTTGGTTTTCGTAGGCGGCATCTTTAGGGTCAAAAATACCTAATATACGTATGCTTGCACCAAAATACTGCGCAAATTGAACAGCAGTATCTACTTTTTCTCTACTTTCAAGCGATAAATCTAAAGGTAACAATATGTTTTCGCAACCATCTCTATGGTCGCCGCCTCTAATGGTAATAACAGGGCAGGGGGCTTTTCTTATTAATTTACTGGCACTAGAGCCAATAATGTTTCTAAATTTCATATGGCTTTCTAAGCCGGCAATAATAAGTGTAGCGTTAATTTCTTCTGCAACTCTATCTGTTTCGTCGTAAATATCGCCTTTTACGTTCATAAACTCGCAAGGCACGCCACTTTCCTGCTCGGTTTGTTTAGTTAATTTATTTAGTGCATCGTAACTTTCGTCACCACTTTTTTCGTAAACATGTAATAATACTAATTTAGAATGTGTATACTTACCTAAATTATACGATTGTTTAACAGCCAAAAGCGATTGTTTTGTAAAATCTATGGGGATTAAAATGATGCCTCTTTCTTTTACTTGCATAAATAATTTAATTATAATTTAACACAAAAGTATAATTTTTTTAGTTATTGAGCCACTTTTTTTAATTGATATTTTGCCGAACTAAAAAAAATACCTACATTTGCATCCTAAATTTTTAAAATAAAAACAAAATGGCAGTTAAGATAAGACTACAAAGACACGGTAAAAAAGATTCAGCTTTTTTCCACGTTGTAGTTGCGGATGGTCGTGCACCACGTGACGGAAAATTTATTGAAAAGTTAGGTACTTATAATCCTAACAACAACCCAGCAACCATTGATATTGATTTCGATTCAACTTTGGATTGGTTAATGAAGGGTGCTCAACCAACAGACACAGCCCGCGCGATATTATCGTATAAAGGCATTTTAATGAAAAAACACTTATTAGAAGGTGTAAAAAAAGGTGCTTTAACCGAAGCGCAAATGGAACAAAAGTTTAATAAATGGTTAGGCGAAAAAGATGGTAAAATTGTTGGTAAAAAAGACAAGTTAAAATCGGATGGCGTTAACAAAGTTACCGCGCAACAAAAAGCCGAAAAAGCTGCTAACGAAGCAAAAGCTGCTAAAATAGCTGCAAAAACTGCTGCTGTTGCAGAAACTAAAGAAGTAGAAACTCCTGTTAAAGATGCACCGGTTACAGATGCAACTCCAACCGAAGAAAACGCTTAAAACATATATATACATATTTAAACCGTTTCGACAAGTTTGAAACGGTTTTTTTGTTTAAATTAGTAGACAGATAAAGACTAAATAGTTTTAGCAAGAGATTTAAAAAAATATGTACATTTTAATTGCAGATAGTGGCTCAACCAAAACAGATTGGGTAGTGTTGGAAAAAGGAAAAGTGCTAAAGCAAATCAAAACTATTGGCTTTAATCCCTATTTTCAAACTAAAGATCAAATTAGTTTGGAAGTTACCAATAATTTAAAACCACAATTATTACAATATTTAACCCAAATTACCGAATTACATTATTATGGTGCAGGTTGCTCTACTTTCGAAAATTGCTCTTTGCTAGAAGATACTTTAACTACTGCTTTAAATATTCCAAAAATAAATGTTGCACACGATTTATTAGCTGCAGCACGAGCCTTATGTAATAAAGAGTGGGGGATAGCCTGCATTTTAGGAACAGGTAGCAATAGCTGTTTATACAACGGAAAACATATATTAGAAAACGTACCGTCTGTAGGTTATTTGTGGGGTGATCACGGAAGCGGTGCTCAAATTGGTAAATTTTTTATAAACGATTATTTTAAAGAAAATTTGCCTAGCGAATTAAAAATAGCATTTCAAAAAGAAGGTTATAATCGTGAAGAAATTTTAAATGGCACTTACAAATCAACCATGCCAAGCAAGTATTTGGCAAGCCTTAGTTTGTTTGTGGGGCAATATCAAAAACATCCTTTTATTCAGGAATTATTATACGTTTGTTTTGATACCTTTTTTAAACAACAAATTAATAAATATACCGATGCTAAAAATTATAAGGTAAATACTATTGGCTCTATAGGATATATTTACAAAGGCGTAATTGAAGCGGTAGCAAAAGATAATGGTTATAAAATGGGAAATGTAATTAAATCGCCCATTGAAGGTTTAATTCAATACCATTCATAATACCAAATAGTATGATTTATGCTTTAATAGCCATAACATCGTTACTTGCCTCGTTTTTAACTTTTTTTTCAGGTTTTGGTTTAGGTACACTTTTATTACCTGTTTTTGCAATCTATTATCCGTTGCCAATTGCCATAGCCTTAACGGCTTGCGTACATTTATTAAACAATTTATTTAAGTTAGGATTAGTTTTCAAATCTATTAATTGGGAATTAGTTCTAAAATTTGGGATACCTTCCACGATTGCAGCTTTTGTTGGCGCTTATTTTTTAAAACAACTTAGTTCGGTAAACCTACAAGTGGCAAACTATGTGTGTTGTAACACAACATTTACAATTACCTGGCAAGGTTTAATAATAGGAATTGTAATAGTTTTATTTTCAATTGTTGAATTATCAAAAAAATTATCGGCATTAACCTTTGATAAAAAATATTTGCCGCTTGGTGGTTTATTAAGTGGGTTTTTTGGTGGTTTTAGCGGCCATCAAGGTGCTATTAGAAGCGCTTTTTTATTACGGTTAAATTTAGAAAAAAAAACCTACATAGCCACAGGTGTTACTGTTGCTTGCATGGTAGATGTTGTTAGATTGAGTTTGTACAGTAATTTTTATGTTTTAAACAGTTCGCAAACAAATTATAAATTATTAGCGTTAGCAGTACTTTCTGCCTGGATTGGGGCTTTTGTTGGAAATAAATTATTTAAAAAAACAAGCTTACAATTTTTTAAATGGTTTGTAGGAATTTTTATGTTATCCATGGGTGTTTTAATTGCCATTGGAGTAGTGAGTTAATTTTTATTTTTAATTTATTATTTTCTTTGTAATCTTTGGGCTTTCTTTGTGAACTTTGTGGTTAAACAAATGCAAAAAAAATTACTCATACTTAGTTTTATTGAAGGAGCAGTTGTAATGGTTGCCGAATTATGTGGCGCAAAACTATTGGCTCCCATTTTTGGAAGTAGCTTGTATGTGTGGGCTTCGGTAATGGGTATAACGCTTGGCGCTTTGGCATTAGGCTATTTTTACGGAGGTTGGTTAAGCGATAAAACTAAAAACTCTCAAAAAAAATTAGCTCAAATTTTAGTTTTGGCCGCGCTATTTGTGTTACTAATGCCCGTGTTAAGTTATTATGTTGTACCTCGCATTTCGTATTTACCGTTTTTAGTTGGAGTTGTAATAAGCACTTTAGCGCTTTTATTTTTACCTGTATTTTTTTTAGGAACTACCTCGCCTTTATTTATCTTAATCCAAACTAATGCAACAACTTCTGCAGGTAAAGCAAGCGGAACTGTTTATGCCATTAGTACTGCCGGAGGAATACTATCTACCTTTTTATGCGGCTTTTATTTAATACCAACCTTAGGTTTAACTATGTGCTTAATTAGCTTTGGGCTAATACTTTTTGTTGCTACAATTTTTATATTTAAATCATTTAAACCTTTGCAATTATTTATTTTGGCAGGTTGTATTTATTTAAACCTTCAATTTAGTTTTAAAAAATCGACTGTTGATTATAAAACCGATAGTATTTTAGGGCACTTGGAAGTTAAAACCATTCCTGTAAAAAATTCAGATTCAGTGCGGTTATTAACCATTAATAACATTGTACAAACCGAGATGAACATTATTACAAAAAAATCGGTGTCAGAATATGTAAATTTAATAGATACCCTTACAACAGTTTTCGACAACGCTCAGACTGAAAATAAAAATAAACAAGCTTTGGTTTTAGGCTTAGGTGGCGGATTAATAGCCAACTTATTAATTACAAAAAACTACAGTTTAGATGGAGTTGAGTTTGATGAACGAATTATAGATGCTGCAAAAAATTATTTTTATTTAGATAAAAGTGTTAATGCTATTTGTGCCGATGCACGTTATTTTTTAAACCATTGTAATAAAAAATACGATATTGTTTTAGTAGATATTTTTAAAGCTGAGGAACAACCCAGCCATGTATTAACCTTACAAAGTTTAAATCAATTAAAAAATAACTTAACTAAAAATGCAATAGTGTTAATTAATTGGCATGGTTATGTTTCTGGTAATAAAGGGCTTGGAACATCTATTTTATACAACACATTAACTAAAGCCGGTTTTAATGTTACTTTAAATTCTATGAGTACAGATGAAAATTATCGAAACATAATTTTTACTGCAAGTTTACAAACCCTAACGCCCTGCAACTATCAACTCATTGAAAAGCTTAGTAACTGTGATTTAATTAATACCGATAATTATCCTTTACTTGAAAAATATAACGCCTCTGCCAATAAAACTTGGCGGAATAATTATTTAAGATATTATCAAGAATTGTAAGATGAATTTACCTTTTTGTTTGTAATTGTTTTACTATTTCTTCCGCAACCCAATCTGCATCACCTGCAAACGCTCCGGTTATCATTCGGTTTTTGTAATCAACTATTTGCCTACATTCTTTATTTGGTTTTGGTATGGAAGGGCAAACGATTAGATTAGCTCCTCTTTTTGCTAAAACTTCTTGCATATCAAATGGCAGTAATTTACCATAGTCTGAAATATACATGTCTTTCAATTCAGACCAATGCGGAAAGCATGTCATTTTTTTTCCTTCAACTAAGTATTTATTGTTACTCAATTTAATATTTATAAGGGAAGCTTCTCCATGCCCCGCACTGCCTATTATACCGCCATTTTCATAAATTTTAGCCACTAAAATGGAGATACTTTCATCTTTTACAACATCAAAATACTGACCATGTCCACCCGGGTAAAAAACGGCAACATATTCCGAGTCATGCACTTCAGTTGGGAGTAAAGAGTTTTTTGTTTTTGAAATATACAATTTACTTCGTTGAATTTTCCCAATATCAAATCCTTGGTCTCCTGTTGGGTAAATTGCAACTTTTCCTCCTTTTGGTGTTGTGAAGTCAACATCATATCCATTATCAATAAAATATTTAAAAGGACGCGCTACCTCGTATAAGAACGTACCACTTTCAAATTTACCAAGTAAATCGATATTAGTAGCAACGATTAAAATTTTTTTAACCTTCAAACTATCTTGACAAAAAAATTCTGAACAAAAAAGTAGAAAAATTATTATCGGTACAGTTTTTTTCATTATCAAGCCTAATACTTCGCCATAACCCCTCTCAAGCCCATATCCACCACAGTTTCGCCTGCTTCTGGTTGAAATAAACCATCGGCTGTTCCAACTTCTGTCCACTCAAAACTTTTGTTGGTGCTTAAACTTACGGTAATAATTACATCCGATGTTTCGCTTCCGGTAATAACTAATGGTTGGTTTACACCCATGCTGGTTTTATAAAACTGCCCTGTAACCAAACAACTGCCTGCCGGTATTGGCGAAGAAGCGTTTATAGGATTGACAACAGTAGTTTTAGCCGATTGACCATCCGCAAAAAAGTCGGTACTAAATACCTTTGTGTATAAACCCCAATACCCTTGCAAATGGTTTCCCGGTCCGCCGCCTGCAGTTGGCGTCATTACCGCGGTTTTCATTTTATATTTTGTAACATAAGTATTAAATCCAACAAACGATGCAATGGTACCGTTAATTGTACCAGCCGAAGTAGTTCTAATTTTAATATCGTAATTTTGGTAAGCTAACGAAATCCTTAGCCATTTGTAACTACCTGCTGTAACCTGGCTTAATGGCACTGAAAAAAACACATCACCCTCTTTTGTAACTATTGATTTACAAAACACAATGGCATTGCTTCCACCACAAGTAGATTCTTCGGCACGGTATAATACAGTGCCGCCGCCAACAGTGACAGAATCTCCTTTTGCCAATTCAATATAATGTCCGCTAATACCATTAAAACGAGGCGATTGCGCAGCGTTACCTGTAGCAACTAAAGTAGATTGTCCTAAATTATTTAAACGGGCTTGAGTACTATCCATTTTAAATTTAAAAATTAGTTTTGGCCCTGTAGCAGTGCTTGTATAAACAGTATCCGGAAAATTACAGGTAGGACAAATTGGAACCGGTGTTGATGGGGTTGGTTCTTCTGCAGTTTTAGTATTTTTTTTACAAGAAGCTAAAACAAACAATAAGGCTGTAGCTAAAACAATATTTTTCATGTTTTTATTTAATTTTGTTTAAAGATATAAAATTATGCGATTAGTTATTCAACGGGTTTTAGGCGCAAGCGTTAAAATTAATAATGAAGTTTTTTCGACTATTGAAAAAGGATTACTTGTTTTATTGGGCATAGAAGAAGAGGATGATGACAGCGATATTTTATACTTAAGTCAAAAATTAGTAGCGTTGCGAATTTTTTCGGATGAAGTAGGAAAAATGAATTTAGATGTAAAACAAATTAATGGCAATGTATTAATTGTAAGTCAGTTTACATTATTGGCAGATACAAAAAAAGGCAACCGACCATCGTTCATAAAATCGGCCCGACCGGAAAAAGCAATTCCTTTGTACGAAAAATTTATTTCTGAAACCGAAAAACTATTACAAAAACAATGTAAAACCGGTAAATTTGGAGCTGACATGCAAGTGGAATTGATTAATGATGGGCCTGTTACAATTATATTTGATAGTAAGTAACATAACGGTACAAGTAGTGACAATAGGAGCGTATCGAGAACAGTATCAAATATTCACTTCTCGATACAGCCTTCGTGCCTCAGGCTTACTCGAAATGACATAGCATGAAAAATTAATTAGTTCGACTAGAAAATTCTGCCTCCTTTTTTTTACACAAGCTGGCCAAAATGTATACTATACATTTTGCCTGTATTGAGAACTGTTTAACAAAATAAAATATATTTGTATCTTTATCTTTTAACAAAAAACTGTGCAATCAAAAATATTATTAGAAAAACAACAATTTAATGTTACGTTAAAACGTTTGTGCCACCAGTTAATTGAAGAGCATAACGATTTTAAAGATTCGGTAATTATTGGTTTGCAACCCCGTGGCATATTTTTAGCCAACAGAATTAAAGAGGAATTAGAAACTATTTTAAACGTAAAAAAAATAAATTGCGGCGTATTGGATATTACGTTTCATCGGGATGATTTTCGTAAAAAAGAACTAATACCAAATAAAACCCAAATTGACTTTATTATAGAAGATAAAAATGTTATTTTGATAGACGATGTTTTATTTACCGGAAGAACCATTCGTGCAGGTTTAGATGCAATGCTGGATTTTGGTAGACCTAAAGATGTTGAGCTATTGGTTTTGGTAGATAGACGTTTTGCACGCCATGTGCCCATTCAGGCTAAATACGTGGGAATTACCATTGATAGTATAGAAACGCAAAACGTAAAAGTAGAGTGGAAGGAAGTGGAGGGGAAGGATAAAATTACTTTACTTAATTAATGTGAATTAATTGTTAATAACACTTGTATTAAATAATGATTAATTAATACTCTTCTAAAACATTCTTAAAAATTTTATTTGTATATTTACCTAATATTTTAAACTTATGAAAAAGATTATTACCTTATCAATTATTGTTTTAGTTGTTGTTATATCAATCACTTCGTGCAAAAGCCACGAAAAATGTCCTGCTTACGGTAAAGTAGACATGAAAGCTAAAAAATCAGTTTAACATTAAAATGTATCTGAATAGGTACATTATTTTTGAGTATACTATTTAACATAATGTTAATTATGTATTATGTTATTTGCTATTATTTTGAGGGTTTGTACAATATTAACACCTATCTGTTAAACCTTTTGTTACATTTGAACGTATAAGGTATCAATAATAAAACTTAATTTGTACTAGTGTATTTTTGAAAAATTAAATTTATGGAATGCGACACAATAAAAGATAAACTTTATAAGTTCACTCAAGAGCTTAGTGATGCTTCTTTTCAAGAAAAAACACATATAAAAAGTGAAGATGAAATAAATAATATCTTTCTTGACGCAATTCTCGATTTTAAAACTGAATTAAAAGTACGATCTGAAAAATTAAATTCTATAAGTGAACGGTTTATTAGTTTAACGTGGATAGAAGAAGAATGGAACGAAGAATGCTTAAAGTTATTAAATTCATTAATTGCTATCGCTCGAGATTTACATTTCGTAAAAATCAGAGAGTATGTTGGATTTACATCTTTTAGAAAAAAAGGAATAGCTAAAGAAGAAATAAAACAATTTAAAGATTCAATTGATAATTTTAAAGAGGCATATTCAGATGTCGAGTCTGTTTATTTTTTTTTACCAAATAATTCCGATTTCGTTAAAGTTACAAAACGATTATTTCAAAATTAATGACAATATATTGTATCGAACAATTTAAAGTCGAATTTGAAAATTTAAAAAGTAAAAAACCTTATCGGTCTTTAGAAAAAGAAATTATTGATTATTTCTTTGATAAAACTGTTTCTGAATTATCTTCTGGAATACGTCTTAATAATAGCACAATAACACCTTACATAAAAAAAAGGCTTAATGGTAGTGGTGGATTTCGAGTTTATTACTTACTAATTATTAATAAGGAGAATGTTTATCTAATGTACGTTCATCCAAAAACAGGTCCTAGTGGATCAGAAAATATATTAGATTCAAGCAAAAGCAGAATTATACAAAGAAGTTTTAAAAGCAATTGAAAGCAATAATTTGTATCTTATCTCAAAAGATAATGGTTCATTGATTTTTAATGAAACAAATAGTTAATTCAATTTAAACCACTTTTCGCAGTACAAAACATTTCCCTATCTTTAACGCTTTCTAAATGAGCAAAGTAAAGTATAGATTTAATACAAAATCTTTAACCTACGAAAAAGCCCGTGTTACAGTTAAAGAAGCTGTGTGGCGTGTTTTATCGTATTTGGCAACCGGTATTGTGTTTGCAACGCTTACTATTATTGTGGCTCGCCAAATTTTGCCTTCGCCTAACGAGAAAAAGAAAAATCGAGAAATTGAAACCCTGCAATTACAATACGACCTATTGCAAAAAAAAATGACGCAGGTTGAAATTGTTTTAAAAGACATTGAAGACCGCGATGATAACATTTACCGTACCATTTTTGAAAGCGAACCGCTTGCTAAAAGCATACGTTACGGTGGCAGCGGCGGCAGTAATAAATACAGCGATTTTGACGGGTTTGACAATGCCGATCTTTTAAAATATACTACCGAACGCATGGATAGAATTACCAAACAATTGTACATTCAGTCTAAATCGTTTGACGAAGTTGTAAAACTTGCAAAAAGTAAGGAAAAGTTAATTGCATCCATTCCTGCCATTATGCCCATTAATCAAAGAGATTTAAAACATGCCGTAACCAGCGGTTTTGGGTGGCGTACTCATCCCATTTATAAAACACAAGAATTTCATCCCGGAATGGATTTAACTGCTGAGCAAGGCACACCTATTTATGCTACCGGCGACGGTGTTGTGGAAGTTGCAGATAACCTTGCGCAAGGTTATGGTAATCACGTAGTTATTAATCATGGATTTGGTTACCAAACATTATATGGGCACATGAGTAAAATAGCGTGCACGGTTGGTAAAAAAGTTATTCGCGGACAATTAATTGGCTATGTAGGTAGCACAGGTTTAAGTACCGCCCCCCACGTGCATTACGAGGTAATTAAAAACGGCGAAAAAACAAATCCTATTAATTATTATTACAACGATTTATCGCCGCAACAATACCAATTAATGGTGGAGCTAAGTAAAAAATCAACTCAATCGTTTGATTAATTTTATATGAACCCAAACAAAATTAGTTTTAATACAGCCGTATCAATTGTAATTGCAAATATGATTGGCACTGGTGTATTTACAAGCATTGGTTTTCAGGTATTAGGCATACAAAGTGGTTTTGCCCTTATTATGCTATGGGTAGTTGGCGGTATTATTGCCTTGTGTGGCGCATTAACGTATGGCGAAATTGGTGCTGCTCTTCCAAAAAATGGTGGCGAATATAATTATTTATCAAAATTATACCATCCGGCAGTTGGTTTTTTAAGTGGTTGGGTAAGTGTTACTGTTGGTTTTGCAGCGCCTATTGCAGCGGCTTCGGTAGCATTGGGTAAATATGTAAGTAAAATTTACCCGCAGGTAAATGCAGTGCTGTTGGCATTTGTAGTTATTATTTGTATTACAATTATTCACACGTTAACTTTAAAAGTTGGAGCGGCTTTTCAACGGGTATTTACGTTGGTAAAAATTATTTGCATTGTAATGTTTGTAGGTTTTGGTTTGTTTCATATACCTAACCACACTATTAGTTTTGTTGCCGATAAATCAGCCTGGGGCGATATTTTTTCATTATCTTTTGCAAGTTCATTAATTTACGTAACATACGCTTATAGCGGTTGGAACGCAGCTGCCTACGTTGCCGGAGAAATGGATAAACCCAAACGGAATTTACCGCGCGCCTTGTTTTTGGGTACTTTAGTTGTAATGGCTGTTTACACCATTTTAAATTATGTGTTTTTATATTCGGTGCCAATTCCTGAATTAAAAGGTGTTGTAGAGGTTGGTTATGTAAGCGCCAATAAGATTTTTGGTGTTCATTTAGGGCAATTTATGAGTTTGGTAATTGCGGTACTTTTAATTTCAACCATTAGTGCCATGATTTTGGCAGGACCGCGGGTAATGCAAAGTATGGGTAGAGAAATTACACCTCTCAAATTTTTTGCCACAACCAATAAAAGCAATATTCCTTTTGTTGCTATTATTTTTCAATCGGTTATTGCATTGATTCTAGTCTTAACTTCTTCGTTTGAATCGTTAATAAATTATGTAGGATTTACTTTAAATTTATTTACATTTTTAACCGTTTTTGGTATTTTTATTCTGCGATATAAACACAAAACTATTGAACGACCCTTTAAAATTCCATTATACCCACTACCACCCATTTTATTTTTAGTAGTAATTGGTTGGATTTTGATAAGTGTTATGAAAACAAAAACAATTGAATCTATTTTCGGATTAGGAACAGTAGTGGTGGGATTAGGCTTTTATTATTTAACTACCTATTTACAAAAAAAGAAAAATGCAAGTGAAAAAATTTAGTGTTTTAATTCTGGTAATTATTTTAACCGGTTGCGGAGATAAAGTAGAAACGAAAGAAACGGAAATTGTAAAAAAAGATACGGTAAAAAAAATTAGTGCCGATACTTTAAACGATGATTTGAATACTGTTATATTACCCAAAATAAACGATACGCTAAACGAATTAGCAAATTTAATTTCCGGCAACAAAGATTATACGTTTAATTATTTTACTAAATTTTCTACCGAAAAAAGTTTTATAAACTTTAGTAACGATTTTAAAAAACGATGGAAAAACTTTGATTCAACACGATTAAACACTATTAAAAATTTTGCCGATACAACGCTGGCTAAAGAATTAACGCCTACCGTAAATTTATTTTATCCTTTTTCAGGTCCTGATATTTTGTACGCCTCTACCCTATTCCCAAACATTAAACAGTTTACGCTTATTGGCTTAGAGCCTGTTGGTACTCTGCCAATTATTGATGATAAAAACATAGTGCCTGACTCTATTAATAAATATTTTAATAAAATAAATAGTTCATTAAATGCCATTTTAAAATTCAGTTTTTTTAGAACCGTAGCTATGAAACAAGATTTACGTAATGATGAAGTTGATGGTACTTTACATTTAATTGTATTATTTTTAAATAAAACCGGCAATAATATTGTTTCCATTAAACCTTTTTACATTGACACCATGGGGCAAAAAAATTATTTAGCAGACTTTAATGTGCTAAAAGCAAAATCGGTAAAAAACAAAAGTTTAGAAATTAACTTTATAACTAAAAACAACGAGGTTAAAAGTATAACCTACACATCTACTGATTTAAGCGATGGCGCTTTTAAAAAAAATATTGGTTTAATAAGTTATTTAGCGGCTTTAAAGTTTAATGTTACCTATTTAAAAGGAGCATCGTATTTATTGCACAAAGCAAATTTTACAGGTATTCGTAATTTAATATTACAACATACAACGCAAGTAGTGCAGGATGATAGCGGCATTGCCCAAAAGTATTTTGATAAAGACGATAATAAATGGAATTATTCTTTTTATGGAAAATACACAAAACCAATAAATATGTTTAAAGAACATTATCAATCTGATTTAGATTCATTGTATGTAAAAGTTGGTACTAAAAAACTAGGATTTGGTTTGGGTTATAATTATCGCGATAAGAATAGTAACTTTATGGTAATTACAAAAGCAAACCATTGAGACTAGTTTATTTAATAATTATAAGTTGTTTTATAAACAAAGGTTTTTCACAAAACTCCCCCCTACTCGATTCTATTATTCAATCTCATCCTTTATTAAAAAACATAATTGATAATAAAAACAAATACAAGCCTCAAATAATTTATACCCAAATTAACCGTGATAAAAACAATGTACCAAAGTTTAAACATTTTAATTATTTGGTAGATAGCACAAATTATTTTTATTGTGCCAGCTTGGTAAAATTGCCTTGCAGTATTTTAGCCTTAGAAAAACTAAATAATTTAAACATAAACGGCTTAGATAAGTACAGCCCAATGTTTACAGATAGTACGAACGTTTGTCAAACAAATTTTAATGTAGATACAACTGCCGAAAATAAATATCCCAGTGTTGCCCATCATATAAAAAAAATGCTGTTGGTAAGCGATAATTTTAGCTATAGTCGTGTGTTTGAATTTTTAAATCCTAAATATATTCAATCACGTTTAGGCGAATTAGGCTATCCTAATACTCGCATTGTGCATAGGTTTGATGCGCAATGTAGAGGCAACGGTAATTTGTATTTTAATCAAGTACGTTTTTTTGATAAAGATTTAAAATTAATTTACACTCAAAAAGCCGATACGTTGTTTGAACGTTTTAAAAATTCTTTAGGCGAAATAATTGTTGGTCGAGATATTCGTAATAAAAAAAATAGAGTTATTTCGCAAAAAAAAGATTTTTCAAAATCAAACTATATGCCTTTAACTACTATACATAGCATTTTACAGCGTTTGTTGTTTCAAAGTTATTTTCCTAAACAACAGCAATTTAACATTACGAACGATGATTGGCAATTAATAGTAAAACATTTAGGAATGATGCCAAAAGAAAGTGAATATCCAAAATACAATAAAAAACTATATTACGATTCGTTTAAAAAATATTTTATTTATGGTTCAACAGTACCAACTATTAACCAAGACACGCTTCGCATTTTTAATATTGTAGGCCAAGCCTACGGTTATGTAGTAGATTGCGCTTACATTATTAATCAAAAAACAAAAACAGAATTTATGCTAAGTGCCGTTATTTATTGTAACGAAAAAAATAGCTTTGGCACAGGTGCTTATGAAATTAATTCGGTTGGGATGCCCTATTTAAAAGAGTTAAGTTTGGCTTTATATAATTACGAACGCAATCGTAAAAAGAAAAATTTACCCAATTTAACAGAATTTAATTTTAGTTTCGGGAAATAAAAAATCTAAAACCTTAAATTTATAGTAAGTATTATTAAACTATTACTTATGATTAAGTTAAACTTAGTGACCGCATTTTTGTTCATTGTTGTATTCGCATCATGCCAAACAACAACTACAACTAATACAACAAACTCTAAAAAACCTATGGAAACATCTTACAACAAAACCGACGAAGAATGGAAAAAAATGCTTACCCCAGAACAGTACGAAGTACTTCGTAATAAAGGTACAGAACGCCCTCATACCAGCGAACTAAATGGTAACTTTGAACCTGGCACCTATGTTTGTGCAGGTTGTGGTACAGAGTTATTTACAAGCACTCAAAAATTTGACGGGCATTGTGGTTGGCCAAGTTTTGATAACGAAATAGGTGGTGGCGACCGAGTAAAAAAAATAAAAGATAATACTTTAGGAATGTCTCGCACCGAAATTGTATGTGCTAAATGTGGCGGACATTTAGGGCACATTTTTGATGATGGTCCTACATCAACTGGTCAACGTTATTGCGTTAATGGTTTAAGTTTAAATTTTAAAAAAGTGGACAAAGATAATACTGAAAAAAAATAATAATTTTAAAATTAATGTTATTTTTTATTTCTGCAGTATTAATTTAGAAGTTGTTAGTTTATCATTGTTTAGCATTTTTACAAAATAAATACCGTTATTAAATTCGATCATATTTACAGGAATTTGGTATTTACCACTGTATTGATTGGAAATATTTACAATTGTTTTTAATAAACTTCCCTTTTCATCAAAAATATCAATACGTACATCGGCGGGTTTTAAAACTTTGTAGCTAACTGTAAAATCACCATTGCTTGGGTTTGGGTAAATTAATAAATCGTTTTGGGTATCAATAAAATCATTTACTAAATTATTTTTTATAATGTTTACGTCGGTTGAATCAATTGTTTGTAGAGTATCGGTTTTTGTAGGAATATTTACTTCCATTATGCCAGTAACAGATGTTTCTATCGAATTATTCGTTGAATCTTGAATTAAAGGAGTTACATAATACGAAATCCCACCATTTACAAACGATTTGCAAATACTGATTGTTTCGCCTTTAACATAACTTATTTCTGTAGTGTCTTCGGGTAATTGGTTTACTTCCGAGATTGAAATATCGCCTACTAAAACATCCTCATCTTTGTTAAAGTTTACAACTTCAATGGTATCTATTTTTTGACCTTTAAAATTAGTACAACTAAATAGCATGGTACCAAATACAAAAAACAATGCAATGGCAAATACCTTTGTACTGCTCATATTTTTTGGGAGTTCATTAAAATTTATATTAATGTTTAAAGGGCGATTAATTTGACTTTTTTCAAAGTGACCGCACACTTTTTGATTAGTATTTTCTAATAAAATGGTTTTAATTTCAATATCGCTTTTGTTAGAAAAATCGATAACCGATTTACTGCACGACGAGCAAAATTTACCTTTTTTGTCGATGGTCATAGCGTTCCAATCTTCATGGCACGGCTCGGGAATGGTAATAATAAAGTTTGTTGATTGCATAATCTTAAGTATTTATTATTAAGACGCAAAAACTATTAAAATTCCATAAATTAATTTTTAATTATTTTTGAGGGGATATTAATTCTACAATTTGTGTTATAAAAAAAATTGAGTAAGAAATACAGAAGCAATAATTTTACGTTTCGCTAATCTTTAAATCTTCAATCATTAACTGTATTGTATTTGCACCATTGTATTCGTTTTCTTGAATTTTAAATACAATATCCATAGGTGTTTTACGTTGAAAAAAGTTAATGTAATCACCTTTATCAAATGCCATTGTTGCAAAACGAATATTAGGATTTGATTTTTGAAACACATCTAACTTTAAGTGGTTGTTGCCCACTACCCTACCCCAACCGGTATCAAATACATTTCGGCATACAAAAGTGGGCGTCATATTTCCGGGTCCGTGTGGGGCAAATTGTTTTAAAATGCGTAGGAGTTTATCGTTAATATCGAATAAATTTAATTCAGTATCAATTTCTATTTTTGGTATTAGTTGCTCGTCTGTAATTGTTGCCGCTACAATTTCTTCAAACTTTAATATAAAAGGTTCAACATTTTCTTTTTTAAGTGTTAAGCCGGCTGCAAATTTATGACCACCAAACTGTTCTAACAAATAGCTACATTTTTCAATAGCGCTGTACACATCGTATTCTTTTACACTGCGTGCACTGCCTGTAACTTTACCATCGGCTTCGGTTAAAACAATGGTAGGTTTGTAATATTTTTCTATTAAGCGCGATGCAACTATACCTACTACGCCTTTGTGCCAACCTTTATTAAAAACTACAGTACTTTTTTTTACAGAGGTTAATAAACTGGTATCCAGCATTTCTAAAGCTTCGGTAGTTGTTCCTAAATCTAAATCTTTGCGCTGTGTATTGGTTTCGTTAATGGCCCTGGTTAATTTAATGGCATGTTCTTCATCTTCGCACACCAGTAATTCTACTGCTTTGCTTCCGTGCTCAATACGCCCGGCGGCATTAATACGCGGACTAAAACTAAACACCAAGGTGCTTATGGTAACGTCAACTTTTTTATCCATTAAGCCCAACAATGCTTTAATGGCGGGGCGCGGAGATTTGTTTATTAGTTCTAAACCAAAATTAGCCAACACTCTGTTTTCATCGGTAATAGGAACAATATCGGCGGCAATGCTTATAGCAACTAAATCTAAATAATTGTAGCATTGTTGTAAATCATTATTATTTTTTTGAGAATAGGCTTGTATTAATTTAAAGCCGATGCCACAGCCGCTTAATTCTTTATAAGGATAAGGACAATCGTTTTGTTTAGGATCTAACACCGCAATGGCATTCGGAATTTTATCGCCAGGTAAATGATGGTCGCAAATGATAAAATCTACATTTTTAGTATTTGCATAATCTATTTTATCGTTAGCTTTTATACCGCAATCTAACGCAATAATAAGTTTAAAATTATTTTCAGCGGCATAATCAATCCCGGCTATAGATATGCCATATCCTTCTTTATATCTATCGGGAATATAATATTCTATTTTATCCGTAAATTTTTTAAAGTAACTATAAACAACGCTTACTGCAGTAGTTCCGTCAACATCATAATCACCAAAAATTAATATTTTTTCATCTAACTCAAGTGCTTCTTCAATGCGAGAAATAGCTATATCCATTCCTTTCATTAAAAAAGGATCGTGAAGCTGATTTAACTCCGGTCGAAAAAAAGTTTTAGCTTCTTCAAATGTTTGTATGTTTCTAAGATTTAAAAGATGCGCAATAGTAGCATCAACGCCTAATTCGATTTGTAAATTAGTGGTTGTGTTATTAGTTTGAAGTATTTGCCAGCGTTTTTCCAAATAAAATTAAGCTATATTATGATACACGTTTTCAATATCATCATCCTCTTCCATTTTTTCAATCATAGCCATTACCTCTGCCGCCTGTTCTTCGCTAAGCTCTTTGGTGGTGGTTGGAATGTAAGTTTTTGTAGTTTCTAAAACCGGTATTTTTCGTTCTTCCAATGCTGTTTGCATTTTGCCATAATCGGTAAAGGCAGTTTGTATAATAAATTGGTTAGTTTCTTCGTCTAAACTAATTTCTTCTAAACCAAAATCAATTAATTCTAATTCTAAGTCTTCGGCATTAAAATTAGCTACATCTATTTTAAATAGGGCTTTGTGTTCAAACATAAAACTAACCGATCCATTTGTACCTAAAGCACCATTAGCACGGTTAAAATACAAACGCACACTTGCAACAGTACGGGTTGGATTATTGGTAGTACATGCTACTAAAACTGGCACACCATGAGGAGCATAACCATCGTAAATAATTTCTTCGTAATTGCTGGTATCTTTATCGCTGGCACGTTTTATTGCGCTTTCTACGTTTACTTTTGGCATGTTTACAGCTTTTGCATTTTGCATAATCATGCGCAAACGCGGGTTGCCATCTGGGTTTGGACCACCCATTTTAACAGCCATTACAATTTCGCGACCAATTTTAGTAAACTGCTTAGCCATTTTGGCATAGCGTTTAAACATAGTGGCTTTTCGTGTTTGAAATATACGTCCCATAACTTTTTTAAGAAAAATAATTTACAAAGCTAATTTAATAAAATAGTTTTATAAAACTAAATTATATAAATTGTTTAAAAGAATAAATTAGAGTAATGATTTTATTTAGTCGAGAAAGTAGAATCGCGAAGTTGATCTAATAAATTGTTAAGCTTTTCGACTTGTTTTAGGGTGATAGCACTAAATATTTTTTTTGTTGAATCGTCCGTATAGTCTAACTTTTCAAGAAGCTGTAAACCCGTTTTTGAAATTAAAAGATTAATATTTCTTCTATCTTTTGGGCATGTAACACGCTCCACTAATCCTTTTATAACTAACTTATCAATAATGCGCGAAGCATCGCTCATTCTATCCAACATGCGTTCTTTAATTAGTTTGAGGTTGCAAGTATTAGGATGTTGGCCACGTAAAATGCGAAGAACATTAAATTGTTGAGTGGTAATATTCACATCTTTTAAAAAATGTGCGTAATAATAATTTAACCAGTTTGAAGTATACAAAATATTTACCGCCAATTTTTGTTGTGGCGATTTAAATTTTTTTTGTTGTATTTCGTCTTCTAATTTCATTATTAAAAAAGTCCCCACTTTTGGTGGGGACTAATATAAAAAATTAATCTTATCCTTTATTTAATTCAATATTCATATCTAATTTTACGGTTTCGCTAACAGCTACGCCACCTGCTTCTAGGGCTGCATTCCAACTTAAACCAAAATCTTTACGGTTAATTGTACCTAAAACTTTAAAACCATTTTTAATGTTTCCATAAGGATCTTTTACCGTTTTAGGTGCACCTGCAGCATTTAAAGTAACTTTTTTAGTTACGCCATGCATAGTTAAATCGCCGGTTAAAAGGTAAGCTGTTTTACCTAATTTTGGGTTTGGTTTCATGCTTGTACTTTTAAAGGTAATTTTTGGATATTTTGCAGCGTCAAAAAAATCAGGACTTTTTAAGTGTCCATCACGTTTTTCATCTTCGGTGTTAATTGAATTTACATCCGCGGTAAAATCAATTTTAGCGTCTGTAAAATCCATTTCCGATTTTGAATCTACGGTACCTTCGTAAATTTTAAATTTACCTTCAGTTTCTGCCACCATCATGTGGGTTACCGAAAATCCTAATTTCGAATGCGAAGCATCCACTTTCCAAGCTGTTTGAGCTGTAGCACTTAACATTAAAAATGCTGTAGCTACAGATAATACTAATTTTTTCATTTTTTAAAAAGTTTTATAATTTAAATACAAATATATGTTGCAACATTTAATGTTACAACATATATTTGTTAAATTATTGTAATGTTGGCGTTAAACAATAGAATAATAGATTTTTTAGCGATAGAGGCACCGACTAGGCTTGACCTTAAAAATTTCCATAACCCTAAACTTGATTTAGGGTTTAATACTAAACCGCTAACAAGATAATCAAAAAAGTATTATATTTGTAGTATGAGAATATTACAATTAAAACCCTATTTAACAACATCTGAGTTATCTGT
>JAYVGH010000066.1:0-8093 GCA_043772435.1 Bacteroidota bacterium | reverse complement strand
ACAGATAACTCAGATGTTGTTAAATAGGGTTTTAATTGTAATATTCTCATACTACAAATATAATACTTTTTTGATTATCTTGTTAGCGGTTTAGTATTAGGCGCATTAATCGAAAAAAGTAAAACAACGCCCGAATACTATCCATTAACTTTAAATTCGCTTACAGTTGCCTGTAATCAAAAATCATCACGCAAACCTGTAGTTGAATACGACGAAGAAACGGTAGTTATTGCTTTAAACAGTTTAAAAAGCCAAAGCCTTGTAAGTACTGCCGTTGGTGGCACTAGCCGTAGTACAAAATACAAACATAATTTTACAACTGTATATCCCTTAACCAATGCCCAATACGCTTTACTATGTTTATTATTTTTACGAGGTCCTCAAACTCCGGGCGAACTTAACACAAATTCCAACCGCTTACACGAATTTTCGTCTATAGAATCGGTAATAGAAACTTTACATAATCTGGCTAACTACCCTACTCCATTTGTAAAGGAATTACCAAAACGTGCGGGACAAAAAGAAGCACGTTTTGCACATTTATTAGGCGAAATAATTGAAGACAATCAAGATGATTTAATTGATGAACCTGCCCGTAAATCTGTAAACACATTAGAAGCTCGCATTACGTATTTAGAAATCGAATTAGCACAAGTAAAAGAAACTTTAGAAAAACTAACCAAAGAATTATTAGGCTAAAGATTTATATAATGTGATTAAAACTATATGTTTTACAAACACCAATTAATTTCCGTTTTACCATTACTTTTTAAATAGGCATTTGTTTTCGAAAAATGTTTACTGCCAAAAAATGCCCCGCGTGCCAAAGGTGACGGATGAGCCGATTCCAAAACCAAATGTTTTTGCGTATCAATCAACTGTGTTTTTGCACGGGCATAATTGCCCCACAATAAAAACACTACGTTTTCTGTTTTATCAGAAATTAATTTAATTACCGAATCTGTAAATTCTTCCCAGCCTTTTTTTTGATGGCTACCGGCGGTGTTTTGTCTTACCGTTAAAGTAGCGTTTAATAAAAATACACCCTGCTGTGCCCAGTGCTCCAAGTTACCAGAAACAGGCATGTTACAGCCACAATCGCTAATTACTTCTTTAAAAATATTTTTTAAACTCGGTGGCATGGCAATTCCGTTATTTACCGAAAAACAAAAACCGTTTGCCTGCCCGGGCCCATGGTATGGATCCTGACCCAAAATAACAACTTTTACCTCATCAAAAGGTGTAAAATTAAAAGCAGAAAAAATTAAATTAGAAGGAGGATATACAACGTGTTTTGATTTTTCATCTACCAAAAATTGTTTTAACCGAACAAAATAATCTTTTTGAAACTCATCTAAAAGCAGTGCTTTCCAGCTTTTGTGTAGTTGTGGGTTAAACATATTTATGAGTTTCAATAAAAATACAAATTCTAACTCAACAGGCAAAATGTAAAATTATTATTCGGAAAATCTCTTTATTTCATTTAAGGCAAGTTCCTGATTTTTTGCTACAACCGGATTTATATTATTTTCTGAGCCATTAGAAAGTTTACTATAATCTGTAATTCTAAAAAAAGCAACTTCATTCTTTTCAGTTAGAGTCCACATTAAATTTTTAGCATTCGGATCGCACCTTACAGACTCCCCTTTAAAAAAACGGAACACTGTGTTTTTTCCTTTTTCAATTAAAAAAATAGTATTGTATGCTAATTTTGCAACAGCCTCAGTTTTTCTTTGCACTCCGGCAGCTCTTTTAATTGAAATTGCATACGCCAAAATAGGAGGCATGGGAAAGTCAGAATTATGAATACCCAATGCTGTTATAGGAAATGTTCTGTAAGCCAACATACCTGCCAGGCGACCAGCTGCTGCTAGCATTTGATTTGCATTACGAGCTTCAATTTCTTTGTTAACCTTATCTACTACCGCTTGTTTGGCAAGATCTTTTTGATCTCTTTCTTTAGCAGACTGTTTATGTTCTTCTTCAAATTTTATTAATGCATTTGAATAATCGGCTTTATCAAAAACAGGTCTTGCCGTAACCGATATAGTTGTGTCCGCTTTTTTAAGTTTAATAATATAATGTCCGTATTCATCACCATTATACAATGAGATTTTGTTCCAGTTTATTTTAAAGTACGCCGGTTTAAAATTATTATCTGTTACCTCGAATACTACTTTCTCATAGGCTGCCAGTTCTGGGAAATCATTTTTATCGTAGCCAATTTTAAAAGAATATTTTTGAGGGTCAGACATAGTAGGTTTAATTATAGTATTAGCAACATTTTTAGGTTCTTTTCTTTCCTTTTTATTTCTTACTGTATTAAACACTTCCAGTTTTTCAATTTTGTCTTTTCCTTTATATATCCAGTTTTTAGTAATGGTATCTAATTCATATAAATTAAAACGCCCTTCGTTATTTGTAGAAGCCATTTTTATTTTAATAGGAGTTTGTTCATTCAGTCTCAAATTTACTCCTTTATCTAAAGCTAGTATTTCCAACATCCCGGCAGATTCAAGCGTATTTTTTGTTCCTGCTGAATCGTAGTGCATTGGAATGCCCGATAAAAATATTTCCAATGGATTATGAAACTCTCTGTATCTTATATCAATGCTGTCGCTTACAGGCTTGCCACTTTTATTTACAAAAGCATTGGCGGGAATAGTAATTGAACTTCCTGTTGGATAGTTGATTACTCCACCATTTTTTGCACTAATACGGTAGTTAATAAACGGGACTTCACTACCAGGAAGTGGTGGTTGAATATAAGCTTCCAACTTAGATTGGGGATTGATTACAATGTTAGTATTTAATTGTGTGTTGGTATTTTTATTATTCAATACCAATCCTACAATTCCCGCTATACCAAGAATGGCAACGCTCCAAATGATTATTTTTTTCATAATTATTTTTTTTATAAGTGAATACTCTTTAGTAATACGATCAAAATTCTGATGTTTATTAATTTGTTCTGTGTCAGGAAAAGTTCTGTCTTTAAGAATTTTTCTTTTTTGATTATTGTCTTTCATTTTTTAAAAGTTTTTTTAGTTTGTCCAATACTCTGTACGTGCGTACTTTTGCGTTATTCTCTGTTATTTCCAATATTTCGCCAATTTCTTTAAAATGTCGTTTTTCAAAAAATCTTAGTTCAATTAATTCCATTTCATCGTCTTCCAAAAATCCCAAAGCCATATTTAGTTTTGTGTAATCCTCATTTTCGTCTTCTCCAATTTCAAATATTATTTCAGAAACACCTTTACTTTCAATGCTTACAACCATTTTTAATTTATGGTTATTATAAAGGTCGTACATTTCATTTCGGGCAATACGGAATAGCCAAGAAGAAAATGGAAACCCAATTGCTTTGTATTTTGAAAGATTAGTAAGCGCTTTTAGAAAAACCTGCGATGTAATATCGGCGGCAGTTTCATCTGATTCTACTCTCTTTAATACAAAAAGAAATATCTGTTCAAAATATTTTTTGTAAAGAACAGCAAATTTAGAAGAATCTTTTTTTGCTTCTATTATCAGAATATTTTCCTGGTCAATCTGTTCTTTACTTTGGTAATATGTGGTTAAAGTTTCATTCACATCAAAAGCATTTTATGTTTCTTTATATGATAACTGAAAACTAGGTAGAAAAGATACAGAGTTTAGCAATTATTTTACTCCTGACTTTAAAAGATCTCCAATAGTATCTAAATTTTTATCAAACACTATTGTATTTAACAGGTACGTTTTGTTTGGTTCAAAGTTTTGTTTGTCAATTTCCTCAGAATTTACTGATCCCCAATTACCATTTCTCAATTCAATTAATATTGTATATGAGGAAAATTGTTGAAGGGTAATAAAATTTGGAATTAGCCCAAGTGAGCCGTTAACTTGAGTAATTGTTTTATTTTTATTATCAAGTATCATAATAGTTGTAACCGCTAATTTTCCTGCAGATTTCGAATCAACAAAATCAACATTAACAGCTTTTAATCCATAGCCTTTTAAACTATTATCATTTGGTAATACTGAAGTGGTAATTGTATTAGTCGTTGGTACGCTAAAACCTCTAAGTGACAATCCTCTTGTAATAAATACTGGTACTAAAGATGTATTATCAATTAATTTTTGTTCGTTGGCTATAATATCATCATAATATTCTAACCATTCTTTTTTACTCATCACTTTCTCTTCATTGCTCATTCTTGATTGAAGATCTTTCCAAGCAAATTCTTCCACTCTCTTAAAATTAACATCATACCTTGACTTAGCCCTGCGTTGATCTGTTTTAAAGCGCGACGCTCTTCTAAAAAGGGCTTTTTGATAAATATCAAATCTACGAGTGTAGGTTTTCTGACTTCCTTCAATTGGAAGACTTGTAATTAAAGGATAAGCTGTAAACTTTGAAAAACCAGAATCATTTTTTAACTGAATTGAAAACAGGTTGTTATTTTTATCTAAATAAACACGGATATCATTCCACTGTATTGTCTTTTTTCTTTTCCTTCTTTTTCCACCAAAAATATTTTTTCCTTCCCGCCGTTGTTTTATGTACATGTATTTTTTCTCGAATTGTTTTTTAGATAAGTCACCTTTATACATCCACAACATTCCTAAAAAAGCCCTAAGTTCGGGATAAGATGCCGATATAAGCGGGTCGTTATAAGCAAAGCGAAACCATATTTCATTTTTCTTCCCCGACTTTTCATATGAAATTGACGTTTTTCTAAAATAAAGGATGCGACGACGTGGCCTACCATTATTAACAATTTGAGAAATATTTTCGTAACGTAAATCATTATACCGTTCAGCAAAATTTAAAGTATCAAAACTATAAATAAGGCCTTGAAAAAGCGCCGGATACAAAGCATAGGCCGCTGAAAGGATACGTAATTCTTTTTTGGCTTTTAATTCGCCGCTGTATATTGCTGGGGTGGTAACAGATTTATTTTCATTATTTTTTTTATTTTCATTCTCGTCCTCACCTTTGCTTATTGGAAAATCAATCTCCGCGTTTGGAAACATTTTTTTAATTTGTTCTATTTCTTCGCCTGAAATTTCTTTGTCGAGAGATAAATATTTAATGTTGTTTCCTTTTAATTTTTCCAAATCTTTTGCCGGATTTAATAATAAATTCCCTTGTATACTTAAATTGTTTATTGCTTTTAGTGAAGAAATTTCCTGAGGTAGTTCGGTGAGATTATTATTACTCACGTCGAGTACTTGTAATGATTTTAATTTGTCGATATTTTTTGGAAGTTCAGACATGTAATTTACCGGAATAGAAAGCGTGGTTAGGACGGGGAGTTTCGACAACAGATCGACAAAATTTGTGTATTCTAACTGATTACTGCCTGTTAACTGAACTTTTTTAAGAGAAGTTATTTCCGAAATAGTGGCTGGCGTTTTCTTTAAATCATTATCTATTAAATTTAATTGATCGAGTTGAACATTTTTTAGTTTGGCAAACAAATCAGTATAATCGAGGTTGATATTGCCTTCTATTGTTAAGGATTGCAGTGTTCTAATGTTTGCAATATTTTCAGGCATTATCTTTAACTCATTCTCTTTAAAAGTTAAACTTGTAAGATTTTTTAAAACAGATAGTCTGTATATTAATTTTTTAAGGCTGTTTTCATCCGCCTCCCCATCAAGAATGAGCGATTCGAGATATCTAAACTTATGTATATTTTTTAGCGCAAACTCCACATCTTCTGTATTGGCTAAATCTATGGACATTGCTTTGGTTTTGAGTGTAGCGGTAGAAATATTTTCTATTACTTGTGTTTGAGTAATAGAATCTTCCTGCCCAACTATTGAACCCTTTAAAAAGAAAACGAAACTTACTAAAAGTATAATATTTCTCATACAAATTATAAATCTAAATTACACCCTCTGTTTTGATAACAGAAAATTTATGAAAAAGATACAGATAATTTAATAAACGGCATGAATGTTTTGTGTGTTATCGTATTTGGATATGGAAAATATTTGAAGCCCCTTGGTTTACGCAGAATGTGGAGCGAGTTCATCATAATTAGCAGATTTTTCAATTCGATAAATAAACACATCCAATCCTGACCAAGTTGTTTGTTTCTCTCGAATTAAACCATTCTTATCGGCAACTCGTTGAGATTTTATATTTTTAACATTAATGATTGAGATGATAGAATCTGTCAAATTATTTTGTAATGCATAATCAATAAATAGTTTGGCAAAGCCTGTCGGAAAGATTTTTTATTTGTTGCGCTTTTATTGTCGAACATAAAATTAGCAATGTTGTTAATATGATTTTTATTGTCCGCATTTTATTTTTATTACCGTCTTACCGACGTATTGGCTATAACTTTTAAATAAGTAACTTATGCGTATATAAACGTTTATTTACTATTGATATCAAATATAAAACAAAAACACACATTATAAAATGTGTGTTTGTAAATTTGGTATGTGGTCATTCTGAACTTGATTCAGAATCTCTGTATTGTTATTCGTTAAAAACTGAGATTCCGGGTCAAGCCCGGAATGACAGAAGTTCTAATATTTTAAACCTCTTTATCCCCATTAAAAAAAGGGGAAAAGTTATGTTATTTATAATTTACTTTTTGTTTGTTGGAAGTCCGACTTTGGCTAAAATTTCATTTGCCTTAGCTAAATTTTCGGGGAAAAGAATTTTATCTCTAAACTGTTCTAATGTTTTATCAAAAACAATTATAGGCACTTTAGATGTATTTAATTGTTTAATTGTCATATTACAAAGTTATTACTTTTTTAGATTTTACTTCGCGTACCCCGTAGCTCTCGTTTCTCTAATCACCGTTACCTTCACTTGCCCTGGGTAGGTCATTTCGGTTTGTATGCGTTGCGAGATATTAAATGCCAATTCTTCGGTTTGTTTATCGTTTACTTTATCACTGCTTACAATTACACGAACTTCACGGCCTGCTTGTATGGCGTAGGTTTTTTCTACGCCTTCGTAGCTTTGTGCTAAGGCTTCTAAATCTTTTAAGCGTTTCATGTACTGCTCCGCAATTTCGCGGCGGGCTCCGGGACGGGCACCGCTAATAGCATCGCACACTTGGATGATTGGCGCATACAAAGTATTCATTTCAATTTCATCGTGGTGGGCACCAATGGCATTGCATACTTCGGGTTTTTCCTTGTACTGTTCCGCCAACTTCATACCCAATAAAGCATGTGGTAACTCGGGTTCGTTATCGGGTACTTTACCAATATCGTGTAACAAGCCTGCACGTTTTGCTACCTTAGGGTTTAAGCCCATTTCGCTTGCCATAATCCCACATAGGTTTGCTACTTCGCGGCTATGTTGTAATAAGTTTTGTCCGTAAGATGAACGGTATTTCATACGCCCCACCATACGAATTAATTCGGGATGTAAACCATGAATACCTAAGTCGATACACGTACGTTTACCGGTTTCAATAATTTCTTCCTCCAACATTTTTTTCGTTTTCTCAACCACTTCTTCAATACGCGCCGGGTGTATACGTCCGTCAGTAACTAATTGGTGTAACGCCAAACGGCAAATTTCGCGGCGTATAGAATCAAAACAACTTAAGGTAATGGCATCGGGTGTATCGTCTACAATAATCTCTACGCCTGTTGCGGCTTCTAATGCACGTATGTTACGGCCCTCACGCCCAATAATGCGTCCTTTGGTTTCATCTCCTTCAATGTGAAAAACGGAAATGCTATTTTCTACAGCAACTTCAGTAGCCACACGTTGTATGGTTTGTATAACGATGCGTTTGGCTTCTTTGTTCGCTGTTAATTTTGCCTCATCCATAATGTCCTTAACATAAGCCATGGCATTTGTTTTGGCTTCGTTTTTAATCGATTCTACTAATTGTAATTTAGCATCGTCGGCTTTTAAACCGCTAATTTTTTCTAACAACTCTACTTGTTTACGATGCCCTTTTTCAACTTCTTCCAAGCGATGTTTGTACAATTCTATTTGTTGAGTAGCTTGTTGTTTTAGTTCGTCGCCTTCTTTATTTTTACGGTTTGCGTCTTCTAATTTTTTATTTATATCGCCTTCTTTTTGTTTTAATTTATTTTCGGTATTTGCAATGGCGGTATTT
>JAYVGH010000065.1:0-18317 GCA_043772435.1 Bacteroidota bacterium | reverse complement strand
ACAGATAACTCAGATGTTGTTAAATAGGGTTTTAATTGTAATATTCTCATACTACAAATATATTACTTTTTTGATTATCTTGTTAGCGGTTTAGTATAAACATTGTTGGGAGATTTAATACTAAAAATGGGGTTTATGACGATAACATAAAATCTGCCTTTCAGGATATTAATGGCAACTTGTGGTTAGCATTATATTATGGTATTGCCTTTGTTGAAACAAACACTAAATTATTTAAATATAACCGAACCAACAATATATTAGGAATAGTTGCAGGAGCAACCTATTTTGATAATAAATTATTTGTTGCTACAGATAAAGGCGTACAATATTATGATAGCTTAGAAGAAAAATTTTTAACTTTTCAAAATTTCAATAAACAATCGTGGCGATTATTAAACTATAATAAAAAGTTATTTATTTGCACAGATAAAGGCCTATTCGTTTTTTTTAATAAACAAATAAAACAAATTAGTGATACTAAAACCACTTGTATTTTAAATGATGCTTACCAACCCGATTTACTTTATTGTGGCACCGACGAAGGAGTTGATATTTACCATGTTTCCCTAAATGAAGTTACTTATATAAAATCATATCACCTTAATAGTCCAATAAAAAGTCTGGCTAATGATGATAACAAAAATATTTATTTTGCTACAGAAAAGAATGGAATTTATTTTTTAGACTATAGCAACTCCTATTTATTAGATTCTATAAAACAAAAAGACGGGTTACCGAATCAAGATATCGAAAATTATGTTTTTACATTTAAAAATAAATTGCTAATAGGCACAGACAGTGGCATTTATAGTGTAAAAAAATTAAACAACTTAAAATTAAAATGCGTTAAAGACTCCGTTTTTTGGCATTTAACCAAAGGCACACAGGTATTTAGAGCCGCACAATTAGTAAACGATTTAATTTGTACTCAAAAATATTGTACATTAGAAATCGATAAAACCGAAGAAAGGGTTGCTTACTTTGAATCATCAAAAAACTTGTTTAATATTAATACAAGTATTTTAAATCGACTAAAGGATGTAACACCAACTTTAATTACATACGACAGCCTAAATAAAATTGTATTTATTTGTGCCAATGAAGGCTTGTTTATTCTTAACGATAAAAAAATAAATTTAAACAAGCAGTTTAATTTAATTATTAGGGAATTTAAAGCTAATAACGATACATTATTAGAAAACTATATTCCTAATAATTCATTGGCGGATGTACAACTTTATGTTCCTTATAAAAAAAACGATATAACATTAAAATTAGGTTTTACAAGTTACGAAAATTCAGACTTTGAATTTTGCTATATGCTTGAAGGTAAAGACAAAGATTTTAATAAATGGAATAAAGAAACAAAACTCTCTTTTAATAATTTACACGAAGGTAATTATACCCTAATTGTTAAAGCCAAAACCGAACTTTCAAATAAACAATATGAAGTAAAAATTTCTTTCAAAATTCTCCCCCCCTATTATCGCTCTATTTGGGCATATATTATATATGCCATTTTATTTATTTTATTTTTAGCCTTAATTATAAAATTAAACAGCAAGCGTTTAATTGCACAAAATAAAAAACTAGAAAATACTATTACTGAACGTACAAGTACAATCGAACATCAAAAACAAGAATTAGAGCACAAACAAAAAGAAATTATAGATAGTATAAACTATGCTCAACGTATTCAACGCGCGCTATTGGCCAGTAAATTAGTGTTGGATGAAAATTTAAAACACATTGAAAACAATAGAGATTATTTTATTTTCTTTCAACCTAAAGATATTGTTAGCGGCGATTTTTATTGGGCTTCAAAATTAGAAAATTCTAATTTTGTGATAGCAATTGCTGATAGCACCGGGCATGGTGTACCCGGCGCCATTATGAGCATGTTAAACATAAGTTGCCTTAAAGAAGCTGTTATTGCACAAAAATTAATACAACCAAACCAAATTTTAAATTATACTCGAACAAAAATTATTGAAACTCTTGCAAACGATGGTAGCGCCGAAGGGGGAAAAGATGGTATGGATTGTAGTTTATTGAGTTTTGATTTTAAAACCAATACACTGGCTTACTCAGCTGCAAACAATCCAGTATGGATTGTGCGTAAAATCTTAATTACTTATGAAGCTAATCCTGATTTAAACCCATATCAACCCAATTTACAAACAACTGATATAATTGAGCTTAAAGCGGATAAAATGCCGGTTGGGAAACACGATAAAGACACAGTATCGTTTACGCAAAATATCTTTCAATTACTAAAAGGCGATTTGGTGTATGCGTTTACTGATGGAATGCCTGACCAGTTTGGTGGACCAAAAGGTAAAAAATTTATGTACAAACAATTAAAAGAATTATTATTAGAAATATGCCCCAAACCTTTAAACGAACAATCCGAAATTCTACATCAAAAATTTAATAATTGGAAAGGTGAATTAGAACAAGTTGATGATGTACTTGTATTTGGATTTAGAGTATAAAAAAAACCGAAACAAATCGTTTCGGTTTTTAATTATTAATATGTTTATATAATTATTCCGCTAAAACAATTACATTATTTTTTTTCACTTCTACTACTCCGCCTTTAACAACAAATTCTAATTTATTATTATTATCTTCAATTAACTCTACCTTTCCGGCTTTTAATGTTGCAATCATAGCGGCGTGGTTATCTAAAACACCAAAACTTCCTTCGCTACCCGGAAATACAGCAGATTTTACAGCGCCTTCGTATAATTTTTTATCGGGAGTAATAATTTCTAGTTTCATATTTTTGTAGAAGGTTTAAAATCAAAGTCTAAAATTTTAAACCTTTTAACTTTAAATCTTAATTTTATTTAGATTCTGACAATATTTTTTTACCTTTTTCAATCGCATCTTCAATCGTCCCAACTAAATTAAATGCGGCTTCAGGATACTCATCCACTTTACCATCTAAAATCATGTTAAAACCTTTAATGGTATCTTCAATATTTACCAACACGCCTTTTAAACCTGTAAATTGTTCCGCCACGTGAAAAGGTTGTGATAAGAAACGTTGCACACGACGTGCACGGTGAACTACCAATTTATCTTCTTCACTTAATTCATCCATTCCTAAAATGGCAATAATATCTTGTAACTCTTTGTAACGTTGTAAAATTAATTTTACACGTTGTGCGCAATCGTAATGTGCATCGCCCAATACTGCAGCTGATAAAATACGAGATGTGCTATCTAAAGGATCTACCGCCGGATAAATACCTAATTCTGCAATTTTACGACTTAATACTGTTGTAGCATCTAAGTGGGCAAACGTAGCTGCCGGAGCCGGATCGGTTAAATCATCGGCAGGCACATACACCGCTTGTACCGAAGTAATAGAGCCATTTTTAGTAGACGTAATACGTTCCTGCATCACACCCATTTCGCTGGCTAGTGTTGGTTGGTAACCCACGGCACTAGGCATACGGCCTAATAAAGCCGATACTTCTGAGCCTGCTTGTGTAAAACGAAAAATATTATCAATAAAAAATAAAATATCTTTACCTTGACCGGTACCTTCTCCGTCACGGAAATATTCAGCCATTGTTAAACCCGATAATGCCACACGTGCACGGGCTCCAGGAGGCTCATTCATTTGTCCGAATACAAAAGATGCTTGTGATTTAGCAAGTTCGTTTAAATCTACCTTGCTTAAATCCCAACCGCCTTCTTCCATGCTGTGTTTAAAGGCATCGCCGTATTTTACAATACCACTTTCAATCATCTCACGCAATAAATCGTTTCCTTCACGTGAGCGCTCTCCAACACCAGCAAACACCGAATAACCGGCATGCCCTTTAGCAATGTTATTAATTAATTCTTGAATTAATACTGTTTTACCAACACCCGCGCCACCAAATAACCCAATTTTACCACCTTTTGCGTAAGGTTCAATCAGGTCAATTACCTTAATACCTGTAAATAATACCTCCGTAGATGTTGATAAATCTTCAAATTTAGGCGGTTGACGGTGAATAGAGTAGCCTCCTGTATTATCAACAGTATTAATACCATCAATAGCTTCGCCCACTACATTAAATAAACGGCCTTTAATTTTTTCGCCGGTTGGCATGGTAATGGATGAACCTAAAGCAGTAACTTCCATGCCACGGTAAACACCATCAGTACTATCCATTGCAATGGTGCGAACGGTGTCTTCACCAATATGCTGTTGTACTTCTAAAATAATTTTTTGTGTGCCGCGAACAATTTGTAGGGCATCTAAAATATTAGGTAATACGCCGCCTGCTAAATCAAAACGAACGTCTATAACCGGACCAATAACTTGAGCAATTTTGCCAACTTGTTTAGACATATTTGAATGTTTATCTGTTAAATTTCGGGGGTAAAGGTAATGGTTAAATTGTAATTTCTAAATAAAAAAATGCGATTTATTAAAGGGTTTTTAACATAATATTTTTAAAGTTAAATACTTTATAATTTCACAATTATTAAATATCTATAAATTATAATTTTTATTCTATTAATGTTTCATTTTTGATTTAAATATTTTTTCAAATTTCTCAACCTTTGGTTGAATTACGAACTGACAATAACTTTGGCTGCCATTTTGATTAAAGTAATTTTGATGGTACTCTTCGGCAGGGTAATAGTTTGTAAGAGCTGTAATTTCTGTTATAATTGGGCTTGGATATGCCCCACTTTTATTAATTTCGATTTTATACTTTTCGGCAATTTGTTTTTGTTCATCGTTATGGTAAAAAATAGCGGAGCGGTATTGCGTTCCAAAATCATTACCTTGTTGGTTTAAAGTAGTTGGGTCGTGCGTTTTCCAAAACACTTCCAATAATTCATCAAAAGTAATTTTTGTTTTGTCGTATACTATTTGGCAAACTTCTGCATGCCCTGTTGTACCTTGGCAAACTTCTTTATAAGAAGGATTTTTTACACTGCCACCACTGTAACCGCTTTTTATAGATAGTACGCCTTCTAAGCGTTGAAAAACGGCTTCTACACACCAAAAACAACCCGCACCAAATGTGGCAGTATCTAAATTGGAGGTATTTTGATTAGTGTTAACGGTTTTGGTTATTTCTTCATTATTCATAGTAGTTCTGGTTTTAGTTTGTCCGCAAGCAAATGTAAAAAAAGCAATTGTAAAAAAGCTAATGGCGGAAGTAATATTTAATTTTAAAGTGTTCATAATTGTAAGTTTATTACATATACGATATACTATATTATTCCTTACTCTAAATAACCTAATTTAACATTAATTTAATTAAAAAAAAACGGCTATCTAATATAGACAGCCGTTTAATAAATAATATTAAAATTTATTCTACAATTATTTTTTTAGTAATTTTTTCCGAATTACCTTCAATAGTAATAAAATATATGCCATTAGCTTTGTTTGTTAAGTTAATTTGCAATTCATTACTATTTTTAATTGTTTTTTGGCTGTAGATAATAGAGCCCAAAATATCTGTAATTGTAACATTATATTCGGTATTTGAATGAGGTAATGAAACTGTAACTATATCTTTAGTAGGATTAGGATATAACTTAACAGAAGTTGCTAATGCGTTATTTTCATTAATTCCGGCACAAATACTTACAGTAACCGATTTTGTTGTTGAATTATTACCAACCGAATTACTGGTATTTAAAGTAATCATATAAACACCCGCTGTACCAAATGCGAACGAAGGATTTACAGCAATAGCATTAGGTGTAATAGTAACACCAGCAGATGGAGAAACTGCCCACGTATAACTTAATGGACCACTACCAGTGGTATTGTTAGTAGTTGTTAAAGCAACGCCCGGACAAATTAATGTTGGATTTGAAATGCTATACGAAGCTGTTGGAGCAACGCAACTAGCAACCGTTACTACTTGTGAAGATGTATTAGTTGTAAATGCATTAGTAGAAAGTAATGAAATGGTATAAGTTCCATTTGCAGTAAAAGTAATTATAGGGTTGGTAGCTGTAGGCGATGAAAATGCAACCCCTGTTCCACTCGACCAATTATAAGTTCCCGTTGGATTTCCTAATGACATATTATTGGGTACAATTGTTGCAGAAGTACCAGTTAAACAAACAGTACTAGAAGCTAAAGTAAAAATAGAAGTTGGTCCATTGTATTTATATATACCGCCTGTTGCTAAACCCGACTGAAAAGTGCCTGCCCAACCACTATATGCATCAGCAAAATCTACTTGTAAATAAGGTATACCATTTGAACCAAAGCTTACCCATGTTACTCCGTTATCTTTTGTGTAAGAAAGACCAGTATTAGTAACTGTTTGCGTATTTGCGGTACTTACAAAAATGTTAGTACCTGGTACTGCGCATATATCATTTCTACCTAACATTGGGTCTATTGTTGTGATTTTTGTCCATGTAACACCACCATCGTTAGTAACATATTCTTCAAAAGTAGAAGGAATTGTAGATGTATTATATACGTAAGCAATACCTGTTAAGGAAGTGGTAAAAGCAATATCATTAACGTTTAAACTTGCGGTTGGCGTACCCGGAAGCACAGCAGCATTCCATGTTAAACCAGCATCTGTAGAACGAAAAATACGACCTTTATTAGTACCGAACCAAAAATTAGAAGTGCCCCATTTGGTGTAAATGTTTACTAAACCAAATTCGCCAGCAGTTGGGTTTGGGATATTTGCCCCTGGTACAATTGTCCAAGAAGCTCCGGCATTAGCCGTACGCCAAATTTCAAACTCATTTGCGTTGCCCGAATGCGGATCGCCCATTGTAATACCTACAGATGAAGTTGTAAATGCAACAATGTTACAAAATGATAATGAATTGGTGTACATTCCTACAGCCGTCATATTAGACCATAAAACACCACCGTTAACAGTTTTATGAACAGCGCCTTGTGCACCTGGTCCTTTTAAATACGATGATACCCATGCAGTATTTGCATCAATACCTTCTAAATTTGAAATAACGTAAGTATTTGTATCTGAATAGATATTACCACCGGTAAAAGATACCCCACCATTTGTTGTGCGGGTAAAGTCATTAAAATTAGCGGTAACACCAGCTCCACTATATCCAACACCCCAAACTACGCTTGGACTAACAACATCTAAAAATTTACAAGATGCGCTTGCTGCCATTGTATAACTAGTGTTTTGTAGTATTTGCCAACTTGGGCTAACTATTTGCGCAAAAGCAGATGAAATTGCTACAGCACTAAAAATTGTAAGTAATTGTTTTTTCATGTTATTTTTTGTTTTATATTTAATTTTTATTAAGTTATAATTTAACAATATCTTATTGTTAAATAATTGTATCAAAGATATATAAAAAAATATTAAACTTTTTATCATTTTTTTAGTTTTAACAAAAAAAAACTAAATTTTTTTACACATTATTTAATGATTATTACTAAATATTAGTTGTAAATCGAGGCAATATTGATTGTAGTATTTACTTTTAAAGGCATACATTAATAATTGCTCTAAAATTTGTTAGCTACAAAAAATAAATTAAAATTAATATACAAATTTCGTGTAATATTATAATGTAAAACACACTACAGTTCAAGGTGCAAGGGCATTTTAACAATTTAATAATGTTGGGTAAAAAAAAATAAACTTTGTAAGCTTTTTTTTATTAAATTTGACTCCTGTTTGTATAGCTTTTAAATAATGAAAAAAAATATATTTATACTACTTGTTTTAATATCATCCATATCTACAAAAGCCCAATGGCTTTGGGATTATGGATTCTCTATGGGTGTTTCCAATTACTTGGGAGATATTGGAGGTAAAGAAAAAACACGTCGCGATTTTGTGGCTGATATGAAATTAGCCAAAACACGTTGGAACTTTGGCGGATTTGTGCGTTACAAATTGCAACCAAAATTATCTGTAAAGCTTGCTTTAGATTACTTACGTTTAGAAGGAGATGACAAATTATCTTCAAATCCGGGAAGACATTTTAGAAATTTTAATTTTAAGAATGATGTATTTGACTTAGGTTTAACCGGCGAATATTTCTTTTACGAAAATAACGATTTGGGTAATACTTACCGTTACCGCAATGGTTTTAGAGCTTATGTATTTGGCGGTATTGGAGGGTTTTACACCAATCCAAAATCTCTTTACCAAGGTCAATGGGTTAAAATGAGAGATTTTCAAACAGAAGGGCAACCCTACAAAAGCGTAGTACTGAATATACCTATGGGCGTTGGTTTTTATTTTACATTTAATAAAAAACACAGATTAGGGTTTGAGGCTAATTACCGCAAAACTTTTACAGACTATATTGATGATATTAGTGGTAACTATCCTGAAACTGCTCCTAAAGACCCTTATGCTGCGGGATTGGTATTAAGAACCAACGAATTGCCGCAATCTGAGATTTCTGATAATCCTGGTGCTTATAAATCGCATACTTGGGGAAATAAACGCGGCGATAAAACTCATAAAGATGCTTATATAACAATTAGCTTAAGTTACAGTTATGTTATTCGCGGAAAAAGCAGTTTCTACCGTTCACGTTATAAAGGGAGTTTCTTTGGTGGAAAAAAACGTAAAATGCGTAAAATTCGTGCCAAATTCTAAAATTTAGATTTCATTATTTTTAGTGTTTTTTAATTTTATTTTCCTTTATTATCTGTTTATATTTGCACAAATTTTACTATGATCCGATTATTAATTTTAGTTACATTTTTTGCTTTTCTATCTTGCAAAAATAGTTCTAATGACTCAACCATTAATTCAGATTCTGTAAACAATACTCAAAGTGCCAATGGTACTGTTAATGGCAATTTACCTGAAATTAAATTTATTGAAGAAGTGTTTGATTTTGGAAAAATGACGCAAGGTGAACGCGTTACTCATGCGTTTCACTTTAAAAATATTGGAAACGAAAATTTAATAATTAGTGGTGCAAACGGTAGTTGTGGTTGTACCATACCCGAATGGCCTAAAGAACCTATAAAAGCAGGTGCCGAGGGTAAAATAGATGTGTTATTTAATAGCGAGGGCAAAAGTGGCGCACAAGAAAAAACAGTAACACTTGTTACTAATTGCGAACCTGCTACGCGTATTATTAAAATTAAAGCAGAAGTAATAGTTCCCGAAACGGCTAAGTAGCATTTAGGGAGTAGTTATTAGTGAATAGAAAAAACAATTAAAAAACAAAAACAAACATGATAAATCAATTAGTAATTTTAATGGCCGGTGGGTCACAACAAGGTGGAATAATGTCTTTTTTACCTTTAGTAGCAATAGTTGTAGTATTTTATTTTTTTATGATTCGCCCTCAAATGAAAAAAGCAAAAGACCAAAAAAAATATATTTCAGAATTAAAAAAAGGCGATAAAATTTTAACCATTGGTGGTATTTACGGTAAAATTGTAGAAGTAAAAGAAGATGCTTCAATTATTATGGAAGTAGAAGATGGAAGTAAAATGAGAATTTCTAAAAATGCTGTATCGCAAGATGCAACAGCTACCATACCTCAAAATTAATTTTTATTTGAACAAAGAGTCTGTTAAATATTTAAACACTTTACAAAAAAAGCCGAGTAAAACTTCGGCTTTTTTTGTGTGTTTATTAATTGCTGCGGGCTTATGGTTAGTGCATGCCCTAAATACAGTGTACATTTATTCATTAAAAGTTCCGGTAACTTTTTTAAATATTCCTCAAAACAAAATTCCACTAAACGATTTACCCAACAAATTAACAGTAGATGTAAAAGCAAGCGGACTTAAATTATTATTTATAATTTATAATCAAACTAAAACTATAACGGTAAATTTTAACGATTTAAAAACCAACAATAAACAATTAAATTATATTTTATCGGGTAATACAATAAATTTTAAGCCCATTTTTAAATTTGAAACTCAAATAAAACAAATTAGCCCCGATACAATATATTTTACTGAGCGAAATGGTTTTCAAAAAAATGTTATTGTAAAAGTGCCACTGCAATTAAAATGTACTCAAGGTTATGGTTACAAAAAACCTTTGATTATTCCAAATTATATAAGTATTTGGGGCGATACTTCAATTATTAAAAACATTGATACTATTTATACCGAAGCGTTAAACCTAAACAATTTAAATAAAACATTTACAAAAGAGTTGGTTATTATAAAACCTAATTCTGAAATTAATCTCAATCAATCAAAAATAAATATTTCAATTGAGGTAGATAAATTAATTGAACAAAGTATATTTATACCGATTACACTATTTAATAAGGAAGAGTTTAAACAAGTGAATATTTTTCCTCAAAAAGTAAAAGTTAAATTTACATCCATTCAAAATGCATTTAATTCATCAGATACTACTTATTTTAAAGCAACAATATCCATTTCAAAAAATGCCACATCTAATAAACAATCCGTTATGCTAAGTTCTTATCCGGGTAATGTTTCGGTAATTAGCATCGAACCAAAAGAAGTAGAAGTATTAGTAATAAAAAAATAATGGTAGTAGGCTTAACAGGTGGCATAGGCAGCGGCAAAAGTACGGTAGCTGCTATTTTTAAATTACTTGGCTGTAAATTATTTAATAGCGACGATGTTGCTAAACAAATTTACTTTGAAGAGAATGTTAAGTCGCAAATTATTTCACTTTTGGGCAGTGAAGCCTACTTAAATGATACTTCTATAAACAAACCTTACATTAACTCTAAAATATTTTCAAACACAATTTTATTACAACAGTTAAATGCTATTATTCATCCGGCTGTAAAAAATAAATTTGATGCTTTTAAAAATGAAGCTTTGATAAACTCAGCCTCCAAAAATCAATTAATTATTAAAGAAACCGCTTTATTATTTGAAGCCAATTTGCAACATCAAGTCGATAAAATAATTTTAGTTACCGCCAATGATGATTTAAGAATAAAACGTACAATGCTACGCGATGGCTTAACCAAAGAAGATGTTATAAAGAAAATAAACAGTCAATTATCACAAACCGAAAAAATTAAACAAAGCCATTACATAATAGATAACAACGAAACCCAACTTTTAATTCCGCAAGTGTTAAAAATTTATAATCAAATAAAACTAAAATAATTGTGAATAGTGCCGTCGAAAATATTGTTGAAAAAATTGAATGGAAAAATCTGTGGAAAAAATGTAAGCACGCAAAAAAATAGGCAATTTTGCTCAACTGATTTACGCCCTCATAAAATTTTGCGTAAAAGTCTTTTTGCGTTAAAAAGCGAAGGACTGTGTGAGAGATGATTTTTGCCTCTCGCGAAGCGCTTAAATCATCTTGCTTTAATGCAAAAAAGACTTTAGCAAAAGTTTATGCAGGCTTGATTTTTTTTGTAACTTTTTTTGATCAAGCAAAAAAAGTTAGCGAAATTTTTAAAAAGAAAAATTATTAAATGCTTAAAAAAGATTTTATAGTTCGTCAGTTAGAAGAATTTGGAAAAGTAATGGCTGTTATTTTTGGTTTAAAAAAAGATAAAGACTGGGAAAACTATCAAAAAGAAATTAATAATGCTTCTCTAAAATTTACTTCTTTTGAAATTGATTATTTAGAAAATATTAATTTAACTGATTTTGATAAAGAAATTTTAAACCATAAAACCTTAACAAGCGAACAGCTCCATATTTTAGCCGATTTATTATTTGAAAAATTAAATTATTACATTGAAATTGAAGCTGTAGAAAAAACTGTAGACTTAAAACAAAAATGCAACCTACTTTACACTATTATTCAAAACAATCACACTCAAAACGAATTTAATTTAGACGTACATTATAAATTAAGTTTTTTAGAAAAGCTTTAGTTCTATTTGAATTAATATAAGTGTTGTGGCTTTTAATTTAGAAAAACTATAAGTTAAGGTTTTAAATAACTGTATTTTATGTATTTTAAATTATTGGTAAAACAATGCTTAATGCCTCCGTAAGTTGCATATGTTGCGTTAGTCCATGAAACTTGAATGGTAAGATTAGAATTAGCAGAAAAAGAAGCCATATCTTGCGCGCTAAAATTTATTGTTCCGTTAGACGCGAAATTATATTTTAAGGCACTGGCGGAACTTGAAAATAACATAATTAAAACTACATTATCAGGGTTATTAGATGCGCCCGATATTGTAAACGTTATGCCTGCCGATTTAAAACAAGTATCAGGCATCAAATTACCGCCAGTAAATTTTGGGTATGTAGGAACAAATGAATGGCTAAAAGCTGTAAGCGTAACGCTGCCGCTAACGTTCCAGGTTAACGGCAATTGTAAGTTTACCGGGGCATTATTGCCTATATAATATCCTATTCCACCCCCAATTGTCGGTATGTTAACACTGTTAAGGCTTACAGTACCTGCGCTTACAAGGCTATAAGTACCGGATGTTACAGGCGCAGAATAAAAATTTGCTTGAATGCTACTGTCTTTAGCAATTACACCGCCACTATTGGTTATTAGATAAGTAGTTTGCAGAGTGCTATACGAACCTCCGGTTGTTGTGCCGCTCGTTGTAGTTCCTCCAGTAGTCGTGGTAGTATTTGTTTCAGGTGGTGTAGATTCCTTTTTTTTGCAGGCTATAAAGGCAATAAATAATAGTATGGTAAACGGTATAAGAATGTTTTTCATTTTGTCGTTTTTATATAATTATAATAATGCAATAATTAATTAATCATAGGCATTGGTCTTACATAGTCAAAACGTTTTTCAAATTTATAGCGTTTGCCATTAAATTTTTTGTATTCGTTTTTAATTAAACTTATTGTTACATGTACTCCACTACCAGTTAATGTGCTTAAATCGCATTTAGGAATTATAATTTGTGTTAGGTTTGTTGTATAATTTACCTTTCTATAATAGGGAACAGAAAACCTATATTGTCCGTCAAAAAAAGTTACTTCAACTTCATCGGTATATTTACAATTATTTAATACAATACAAAAGTTTTGTAATTTATCTAATTGAGCAGGTAAAGAAGTTTTAAAATTATACGAGGGAAAAGAATCTACCAACGTTGTTGTAAAACTAGTATTACCGTTACCGCCTACAAGTGCCCAATTAATGCCCGTATTGGTTTTTCTTATAACTGTATCCATATATGTTTTAATTTGAGAAGTATAACCTAAGCCTTTAGTATTATATATTACCTGACCAACATTTATAGCGGTGTAACTTTTAGAAGCAGGCACTGAATCGGCATAAAGGTTTGATAAGGCAATATAGTTTGTAGTAGTTGAAAGAGAATCAAAATAATTTAAAACTTTTCTTATTTTAAACTCGCCGTAAAAATAAGTCGCAGTTTGTGCTTTTCCTTTTGTAGTTATAAGTAATAAGATAAAAACAAAAACAGTAAATGAATTAAGATTTTTTTTCATAATATTTTATTGGATAGTAATTTTTTTGGTTTCTGTTCTGCCATCGCTAAATTTAATTTTTGCCATATATACCCCCTTCGTTACATCACTTAAATCAACGGGTAATTTTAAAGTACCTGTTACAAATTTTTCTGATAATACTGTTTTGCCTAATATATCAGTAATGGTAAAACTAACATTGTCTTCATTCGTCAAATTAAATTCCGCAGTAAACTTTCCATTGTTTGGGTTCGGGTAAACTTCAAACTTACTGTATTGCATAGCTATAGCTACAGCCTTTTCAACTATTTTATTAATAGAATCCAATTGATGGTTTATGTTATTCTGCATTTCATTTTCAAAATTATTTTCTACATCGTTTTTATTTGTTTCATCTTTGCTTTGTTTAATTGGCGCTTTTATTACACTCGTTACATCAAAATCATGTATTGTATTTTGAGTAGTATCGGTATTCATAGTTCTACTCATAGGATCTGAAAGGTATGCACAATTACTATAAGGCGATATTACAGCGTTAAAATCTGATCCTGATATTGCGGAAAATCCGCCACTTCCACTAGTAGCCGGCAGTAAAGCTATTTCTTTACCTGCCCTGTATTCAGCCGCGCCGTTACTGTTTATTATATTATTAGCTTTAATGTATTCAAAAGCGCCTATTGTGCTTTTGTTTGAAGTGGTAAAAGCCCCGCTAAAAGGCAATGTTACACTTATTTTTCTATCAATATAATCTACAACAGGGTAGGTTGTGCCTTCTGATAAATAAAATAAATTATGCAAAAGCATATAATCAAGGCCGGAATATTCCCCTAAAAATGATGAGCAAATGGTTTTACGCCATAATTTATCGGGTCTGTCCATAAAATTAGCTGTACCCCATTGGTCTATAGGATAATTGAAGGGATAACCTGTATTATTACCCGAATTTGCAGGGCCATCAGTAGTCGCCTTAAAATTATAATTCCCTTGGCATGGTGCTGAATTTAAAATATTTATCACATCATTTTTTAACAATAAATGCGTAAAATTATTTGGGGTCGTTATCCATTGTAACCCCGGTGGAAGATTTTGATTGTAACCATGCAAAATATCTCTTAAATAAGTACCAAAATATTGGCCTGAGCCTCCATAATGCGGGGTATCATTATTACCTCCCGTACAACTGCCGGGATATAAAACAGTAATATTTTTTGTATTAAAAAACAATCTAGAATCAGTTACGTTTATTAATACGCTTGGATACAAACTTTGCAGATAAGTTGAAATAGTGGCCGATAGCCCGTTTACAATAGTTGCCAATGCATTAAATATGAGATTTATTGCGTCATTCATTGCATTAACTGCTTTTGCCGGCCACCATGATTGTATTAAACTAGACAAATAATTGGCAGCATTGGTCATAGAAGTTGTAACAGCGTTTATTGCATTCTGCACATTACTAATAGCTAATTGTACGGATGTATTTAAAAACAAGGTACTTTCAAAAACACTATTGCTTGCTCCTGCTAAAGTATGAAAAAACCCACATTGGTCAGGCGTAAAAGCTCCGCCAGACAGGCCAAAAGCCTGCCAAGCCGCTGAAGCCAAAGGGCCACCGGAATAATTATTTCGATAACCTCCACTTGGAGTATGAGGATAAGATCCTGTACCGAATAATGGTGTATAAAAAAAAGGCATTGGCTCGTTGTTTTTTATAAAATCGCCTAAGTTATCTAATACATATGCATAAACCTGCGCGTTATGGCCACGCGCCACATTTGCACCAGTATTAGGGTTTTTAATAATCCAGTTGTTGCCTATCATATAATTTAATATTCTATCTGCTATGTTTTTAGCCTCAGTAACTAATTTTGATACATTGGCATTTTCGTAAGCAAACACTTTATTATTATCTGTTTCATTAACGTCTACTAACTTTGTTACCAAGGTTATACCCATTAATAAATAATATACCTGATCCTGGCTTTCTTCTTCTCCATCTGCATAAGCTTGACTCGTTCCATACAGTGCATCGGTTGTTAATATGCCTTTTTTTATAGGGGTAGTTTGGGTGAAGCCATAGTCGGCCATTTGATTATTTGGATTAGCGCCTACTATGCCATTATTATAATAGTTGAAATGCGCATAGTTTTTTTCTATAAAATTTGAAGGTATATCTTCCCTTATAAAAAAACCATTTAAGTTTGGTGACAAATTGGGCGACAGTGCTTGTTCTGCATAAAAATCCAACCTGTTTATTGCATTTAAAGCGCAGTAAATTTCGTGCTTAACGGTGGTTACATCCTGTCCGTTATTTTTTAGCAATTTATACTCGGTTGCTAATGTAGCTATATACATGCCAATTTGCGCCACAGCATCGCCTGCTTTTATTTCATCGCTTGCATCAATGCTTGTGTATGGATAAGGACCATTATTAACCTTACTTCGTTCGTTAAAAGGTATGTTTTCGCCATGCCCTTCGTTATAATTATTGGCTGCAGATGGGTAAGTATCGCCTATTTTTATAAAATCGTTATTAAAGCGGCTTTTATAATACCAGTATTTTTTGTGGTTATCTAAATCACTTTGCGCAATATAGCCTGTTACTGTTAAAAAACTTAAGAGTGTAAATGTTGTATATAATTTTAATTTCATACTAAATATTTATTTAATCTGTTTTGTTAAAAAAAAGTTTGTATTCGCCTGTATCTGTTTGTAAAGTTAACCTCAAATCTTTATCATATAATTTTGTAACATACCAATTCGCCGTTCTTGTAGTACTGTATTTAAAAGGGGTAATAAACAAAACTATTTTTAACGAGTCTTTCATGTTTGGGGAATAGTTTTCGCCAATATCAAATTCAATATAACGCTCACTAATAAATGGGTTTTTTAAGTCAAATCTTGGGGATAAAAAACCTAAACCGTAATATTTATGCCCATTATCATCAATAAATTTATACTGAAAATAAATTTTCCTAACATCAATTTCATTATTTATTTTAGTGTTTAAAGCATCTATTATACTTGTGCCGTTTAAAGTATAGTCACTTAACTGCCAATAACCAAATAGCCTATCGTTGGGCTTTATGCGCGTTACCTTTGGGTCTTCGGGGTAACGGTATTGCTTTTTTTTACAGCTGCTAAATGCTAATGTAAAAACTATTAAAAATAATGTATACGTTTTTTTGTTTATCATTTTTAATTGGCAATTAATTTAATTAAGTGATTTTTAGTGCCTATTGTGGATGTTAAAATAACTACTGTTTTAGTTAGTTTTTTTATTTTCCAGTTTACTGTTGGCCACGTAATCATTCGGTAAATCGTTGAATAACCGCTGTTAATAGTTTCTTTTACAATTTTTACATTTGGCGTAAATAAGTAAGAATAACAGCCTGCCGAGGGACAAGGGCAACGGTCTATTAATGTAACATCTATAGATTTATTATAGTCCTTTAAAACTAAACTATATGAATCAAAGTAGCGCGTATTTTTAATAAATAAGTTATTAGGTAAGTCCTTTACGCAATTTATAGTTAAATTTCGCTCGCTTTCAAAATTTGGGTATAACTTAGTTATAACATCAGCTGAATCAACAGTAACCTCAAAACTTTCAACATACCATTTACCACCATGTGCCAATAAATGCTTTTTAGCATTAGCCAATGCACCCCCCTCATCATACTTTTTACAAGTACAAAAAACTAAAGCCATTAAAAGTATTAATACCTGTTTAAACATTGTTATTTTTTTAATTTTTGTTCTAACTCAACATTTTTTTTCTGTAGCGCTTCAATTTGTTTTTGTTGGTTTATTACGTGTAAATACAATTCTTCAATTTTTTCCATTTGTATCTTTTGCATATCAACCAGGCTTAAATTGTACTCATCGGTTTCAGTTAAATCTTTTGCACTTGGCACGTTGGGCAAGTGTTTGTTTTTAGTAACAAAAGCCTCCACTTCATTTAGTGGCATTAATTTATAATTTTTATCAAAAACATAATCAGCCCATACACTGTTGTGTATGTTTACATAAATTTCTCTTGCCAACACTTTTCCATCAACGGCTAACATCGCATTACCGTGCGGCCCGGTTGCAATAGGTTTTTTAACGCCAATATATGTTCTGCCATCACCAAATACTGTAAACGGAGATGAAGTAAAATTAACATTAGATACACTTATTAAAGGCAAACCATTATTATAGGTAGTAAACTTAATGCCTTTACCGGCATTTGTAAAAATATCTAAACTAGTATTTGCCGGGTCGTTTACTTGAGTTGCGCTGCCAATTTCGGCATGTTTACGCATATTAATAAAATCGCCAATAAACACTTTATTTTCGGCAGGGTTTATACTTGCGCCGGTGCATATAGCCACATTACGATGGCAATTGTAATTAATTAATAAACTACCGGGTATGGTTGATGAACTTAAACCTTGTACTTCTATTATTGCATTTGCACCATCGTGTCCAAAAATGGCAGAGCCTGTTGAGCCGGAAATATAACTTGAAGATTTTAAATAACCGGCAAAACTAAATAATGGATTTGAGCCAAATAGTGGGCTTGAACAGCTAGGCACATCTTCAGGATCTAATGGATTATTACTTCCCGGACCCGGCAATATTAAAGATGTTGAGCCAAACTTAAATACTGCGGGATGGTTGGTATTAGCCGGATATGATTTCATAGCTAATCCATTGCCCAAGTCAAAACGCCCGCTAAGGCTTAAATTACCTTGCACTTGTAAATTTTGTTCAGCAACTACAGCGGCTTGCGCTCTTATAGTATCACTGGCAACAATGCCTGTAGCCGAAATATCAGTTGCCTTCATCATAACCATACTTTTTACAGTATCGCCACGTAAGGTACTAGCAGTAAATGTGGTTTGGGCGTTTGTAAAAGTAGTAAAACAACACATGGTAATGGCTGTTAAAAGTGTTTTAAAGCCTACTATTGGCTTGCATTTTGAGGGGGGGGGGGGGG
>JAYVGH010000064.1:0-8302 GCA_043772435.1 Bacteroidota bacterium | reverse complement strand
CGATGCGTTATGCGATTTACATAAAGAAAAAAGCATTATTAGTTCTATGTGTAATTTTGATTGGATAATCTCAGCTACTTGTTAGCGGTTTAGTATAAGGTCTATTGTGGTAAACAAAATGAGATGCTGAATCAAGTTTAGAATGACTTAGACTTGAACACTATATTTTATCATCACAAGGGTATTAATTGTAAAAATGAATAGAGGACTGAGATGCTGAAACATCCCGATAGATATTGGAATAGTGTGACTAACAAGATTTACTCTTCGTCAATTACCTTTAAGCGGATGGTTTCTACGCTTTGGCGGCTACGTTTTAAAATAGTTATTTCATAACCATCTAAATAACGTTTATCGTTTGTTGCCGGAATACGACCAAAAATAAAATTAATATAGCCACTAACGGTTTCGTAGTGTGTGTTTTCCGGTAAAGCTATTGGCAAAGCCTCATTAACATCATTAATAGCAGCTTGTGCATTTACAATAAATTCGTTATCGCTCTTTTTTTCAACATTCGGTTTTTCGTCATCGTGTTCATCCTGTATTTCACCCACTAATTCTTCAATAATATCTTCCATGGTTATTAACCCCGCAGTAGCGCCAAATTCGTTGGTAACAATGGCCATTTGTATGTGGTGTTTTTGAAAATCGCGCAACAATTCATTAATTTTCATACTCTCCGGTACAAAATGTACCGGACGCATAATATCTTTTAACGAACGGAATTTATTTTCGATTAAGGCTTTTAATAAATCTTTGCTATGTACAATACCAATTACATTATCAATATCACCCAAATAAATTGGTATACGGCTAAATCCTTCTTCAATAACTTGTTTCGTAATTTCGTTTTTACCAAGTTCTACATCTAATGCTATTACACGGTTTTGAGGCACCATAATTTGTTTTACAATTCGGTCGTCAAAATCAAATACATTTTGTATCAATTCATTTTCGCTGGGTTTAATGGCTCCTCCCTCCTCGCTTTCGGTTAATATTAAACGTAATTCTTCTTCAGTATGCACTTCGTCATCACCCATTCGTTTTATGCCTACTATGCTTAAAACAGTGTTACTTGATTTATTTAAAAACCAAATAAACGGACTAAAAATAAAATAAAAAATGCGAAGGGGCCAAGCAATAAAAAGTGCTGTAGCCATAGAATATTTTATACCTATCATTTTAGGAATTTGCTCGCCAATAGTTACGTGAAAAAATGTAAGTAATGTTAATGCGATGGGGAGCGCTAAGCTATGAACCGTTAGTGTACTAATTTCTAAACCCGATTTTTCGAAACTACGAATAACAATTTGGGAAATAACTTTTTCCCCTACAGCACCTAATGCTAATGATGCTAAAGTAATTCCTAATTGTGTAGCTGATAAATACGCGTCTAATTTTTCGAGAAGTGATTTTGCTAATTTAGCGCGCTTACTTCCTTTTTGGGCTTTAACATCTAATTGCGAGGCTCTAACTTTTACTAAAGCAAATTCGGCAGCTACAAAAAATCCGTTTAATACAACAAGTAAAAATGTAATAAATAAGTTAATAAACATAGTGTGTTATACAAAGATAACATTTTTTTAAGATTGGGTTTTATAGCTTAGTAAGCATATCTTCTTTAAGAACAATAATTTGTTTTAAAAGATTAATTTCATCTAATAATTGTTGTTTTGTTTTAATAGAATCGTCGCCCGTCCACAATTTATTAATATAATAAGGTTTTTCGTTATAATTAATTTTTGTGTTTTCGCTTCTAAAAAAGCTATATAAAGGCACTCGTAATGCTTTTGAAATTAATTCAAGGTTTCTTAAATCTAAGGTTTTGTTATTAAGCGCAAGGGTTAAATCCTCTTCGCTCATGTATAAAAATTCGGCAAGTTGCTTGTATGTGTAATTTTCTTTAGTAAGAATTTCTACTAACTGGTCTTTAATTTCCATAATATAAAAATAAATAAAAAAAGCCGACTGTAAAAGCCGGCTTGCATGTTATAATTAGTAAGTTATTTAGGTTCTTTGGTACTTTTTTGAACTTTTTCGCGAATACGAGCTGCTTTACCTGTACGAGAGCGTAAGTAAAATAATTTAGCACGGCGAACAATACCTACTTTGTTTACTTCAATTTTATCAATAAAAGGAGATGCAATTGGAAAAATACGCTCAACACCTACACCATTACTAATTTTACGAACTGTAAAAGAAGCTGTTGCAGCTTCGTTTTTACGTTGAATAACAACGCCATTAAATTGCTGAATACGTTCTTTTTCGCCCTCTTTAATTTTGTATGATACGGTAATTGTATCACCTGCTTTAAATTTAGGATGCTTAACCTCAGTAGCTAATTGTTTTTTTACGTAATCTAATAAAAGACTCATTTTATTTAATTTTTAATGTTAATGTTAACGTTTAATGCATACTTTACTTTGTGTAAACAGCGGCTTTTAAAACGGGACGCAAATATAATAAATTTTTGTTTAAAAACGAAAAAAACTCCTAATTTTTATACTTTTACGTTCTTATTGGTTTGTCTAAATTTTTATTATCAAGTATGCCCAGGTGTTGGAATGGTATACAAGTGCGCTTGAGGTGCGTATGCCGCAAGGCGTGGGAGTTCGAATCTCCTTCTGGGTACGATGCCGGAAACCCCTTGGTAAAGTCTTATTTATCAAGGTTTTTTTGGTTCGATAAAGTAGCTTTGAAATACAAAATAGTTTATCTTCAAGGAGTTACTTGTTCAAGTTCTATAAGGGATTTTCCCTTTTGAACCTTTACCTTTTAAAAGTGTACAGTATAAATAAAACATCTTATATTTATTACATCATGAAAAAAGTAACTTTCTTTTTATTTCTATTTCTTCAAACATTAGCTTCATTTACTCAAGTACAATATCCATTAACTAAAACGGTAGATAGTAGTGATACATATTTCGGAAAAACTTATAAAGATTCCTATCGTTGGCTCGAAAGAACGCAGGATGAAAATGTTAAAAAATGGTTTGACTCGCAAGCAGAATTAACTAATTCAATTTTTAATAAAGTTTCCGGACAAAATGAATTGTTTGAGGAATGGGAATCATTAAATAAATTAAAACCAACATTTTATTTTAATAGAAGTTTCGCAAATGGGGCATTTATCTATCAAAAAAAAGACCACGCAAAAAATAACACCAATCTTTATATAAAGAAATCAAACAATTTAGAGGAAGTCCTAATTGATACGAAATTAGTTATTGATTCTACGCTTGGTTTTTCTTTTGAATTCGCAACAATCAGTTTAGATGGAAAAAAAGCTATACTATCATTTGTGAAAAATGGGGCTGAAATGGCATTGCTAAAAATATTAGACATTGACAATAAAACTATATTGAAAGACAGCATCTACCCATGTTTCACTGATGTAAGCTGGTGCCCTGACAATAATTCATTTATTTATAATTCATTATTAACTGATGATAATACTTCGTCTGATTTTTTAAAAAACAATAAAATTAAACTCCATCATATTGGAAGCAATCCAAATAAGGATAAAGTTTGTTTCAGTATCTCTGATTATCCAGAGTTAAAAATCAGTTCAGACAGACGTCCCACTGCTGATATTTCTTATTACTCTCCTAACAATATAATTGCGTATGCACAGAGTGACGATGGAATATTAGTAAGTTATTTTACACCTAAGGAAGAATTAAATAAACCGCATTTAAGCTGGAAATCTTTAAGTAAATCTGAAGACCAACTAATTAATATGGAATATAAAAATGATAGGGTATATGCAATTTCTAAAAAGAACGCGAAAAATTACAATTTAATTGCTACAAGTTTAAACAATCCTAATTGGGCGTATGCAGAAATAATTTCAAAAGAAAAAAGTGATTTGGTACTTGAAGGTTTTAAATTATGTAAGGATTACCTTTTAATTGTTTATTCAGATGGAATTAATTGTAGGCTTTTTAAATACAATTTATTAAGTAAAAAAAGTAATGAAGTTAAGTTGCCTATTAAAGGTTCAGTAATTATTGAGTGCATTAACAAAAATTCTAATGAAGTGTACGTAACAATTGTATCATGGAATATGCCACAAGTAGAATATAAATTGAATGTAACCACTGATGACTTCACCAATAGTGAGTTTAATAAAGTAGCTGAATATCCAAAAGAGTTTCAAAATGTGGCCGTTGAAGAAATTGAAATTAAAGGTCATGATGGCGTTATGATTCCTCTTACAATTCTTTATAAACCTGGGACAAAGAAAGATGGAAACGCTATTTGTTTTATGTATAGTTATGGTGCTTATGGCTATAGCATGAAGCCAACCTTTAGCTTCAAAAACAATTCATTAATGAACAAGGGAATTGTAATTGCTGTACCACATGTGCGAGGTGGTGGTGAAAAAGGAGAAGCATGGTACAAAGGAGGTTTCAAAACCACTAAACCAAACACCTGGAAAGACTTTAATAGTTGCGCGGAATACTTAGTTTTAAACAAATACACTTCAGCAAAAAAAATAATTGCTTTTGCGGGTAGCATGGGTGGTATTCTTGTAGCAGGTGCAATTAATGAAAGACCCGATTTGTACGGTGCTGCAATTTCAGGGTCTGGCGTTTTAAATTCACTTAGAATGGAAAAAACGCCAAATGGTGATTTCACGACGGGGGAAATAGGTACGGTAAAAGACAGCATTGAGTGCATTGGTTTAGAAAAAATGGACGGGCTCGTTAATATTTCAAAAAAATTGCAATATCCTGCAGTAATTTGTTATGTAGGAATGAATGACCCAAGAGTTTCTGCTTGGCAATCAGCAAAATTTATTGCTGCGTTACAAAATTTACAAGGGCAATCTAAACCATTTTTATTGCATATTGATTTTAATGGAGGGCATGGAGCAATTACAAAAATGTATGCGGAACATTTATCGTTTGCTCTTTACCAATGTGGACATCCCGATTTTCAATTAAAAAAATAATATCTAGGCTAATGCAGGAAAAATTAAACCTCTTTTAACAGATGAGCGTACAAGTCCCAAATCCGAGCAAGATCCCTTGTGTCTTCAAGGATGTCTTTCATATTTGGTTTGGCAGGGGTAACCAGTAGGCACAGAGCCCAACCACTCGCCACGTAATAATTTTTCACGCATTCCGTCTATAGATTTTTGCCTACGTAAATCATTATCATACTTTCTAAAAATAAATTGTATATTCAGTTGTAATGCACCAGCGTTAGAATTAGTATCTATTGGCTTTGTAACAGCCACCAAATTAACGCCCGTCTTTTTTAATTCGCTTGAAATATAGATTCCAGAATCCCCAGTTCTACTAAATCTGTTTAAACTATATACTAAAATATATTTAACTTTTTGTTTACACGATTTTACAATCTAAACAATAGTATTTTAAAAACACATAATTTTATTCTTTATATTTGAAAATCAAATTAATGGTTAAATCCTCCAAAAATATTTTCTTAAAGTTATATATTGCTTTAACTAGTTTAACATCTGTAAGTTCATTTTCTCAAAAATACATTGAACCCGATCAAATTAAACAATTTAACATTACCGTTAATCACGAAGATTATACCGTTAAAACTCAAATGCTTAAAAATAATAAAAACATTAAAATTAATAACGACTTAACCTATATGTGGTATGCTTCTCAAAAAATTATGGAAACCAAAGGTGGTTATGAAGGGAAATTAATTCACGGTAAATACACGGCATTTTATTTAAACAATCAGTTACGCGAACAAGGCACAGTTAAATACGGATTAAAAAATAAAGAATGGAAATATTGGTATTCGGATGGAAAATTAAAAGAAATTATTAATTGGAAAAACGGGTTAAAAAATGGAGCGTATAGCCTTTACAATGATTATGGGCTGCTAATGGCAAAGGGCAATTTTAAAAATGATAAATTAAACGGAAAGTTTTATACTTATGGAGTTAATGGTATAATTATTGATAAAAAGAAATTTAAAAATGGCGAAGAAATTATAGCAAAACCAAAAGTAGAAAAGGTTAAAAAAGAAAAAGTCCTAAAAGAAAAAAAGGTAAAAGAACCCAACCCGAAAAAGGAAAAAAAGAACCCAAAACCAAAAGACGAAAGTTCAAAAAAAGAAAAGCCTAAAAAGACAAAAAAAGAAAAAAAATCTGATAAAAAGACGGAAAAGGAAAAATCCGATGCTAAAATAATTACCTCATAATTTTTTAAAATTATGAGAGAGTTTATCAAAACAATCCAGTCTAATCTTAATAAAAAAGTAAAAGGCGGCGCATTATTTATTGCTATATTAATAAGCATTATTGTGGGTATTTTATTGTGTATGTTTATTCTGCTTGCCAATTATAATCAGCGAAGCGTAACAAATCTCACCCAATCTTCTCAATTGTATTACAATTTAAAAAGTGCTTTTGAAATTGCCCAATCAGATTATTTTACCGATGAATCAAATAACAAATGGATAAAAAATTCTACAAATGATGATTCTATTAAAATTAAAAAAACACAATGGGGCGCTTATATTTTAATTAACGCTCAAACAAAAAATAGACATCATGCATTATACCAAGCGGGTTTATATGGCACTTACATGACTGCCGATAGCGGTTTGGTAGTTTCAGACAATAGCCGCCCCATTGGTTTAAGCGGTAATATTGTTTTTAAAGCTAATTGTTATTTACCTAAGTCTGGCATTAAACCGGCTTACATCGAAGGGCAAAGTTATATTGGTTCTGCTCAAAACAGCGGCTTTATAAAATCATCTCCGGTAAGTATTTCGGAAATAAATGAATCTGTTCTTAAAAAAATTAAAGAACAAAAAAATGTTTCGGTATACACAGATAGCAGCGTTACTAATCTTGTTACAAACACTAATCACTCCTTTAATAAAAAAACTATGTTGTGGCAAACGCCCTCTGTTAAACTTTCAAATCTTAACTTAAAAAACAATGTGAAGATTATATGTTCAGGAACGATTGAAGTAGACAACACTTGTTTTTTCGATAATATTCTAATAGTTTGTTCAAAAATTAAATTTAAACAAGGCTTTAAAGGTTGTGTGCATGTATTAGCAAGCGATAGCATTATTACCGAAAAAAAATGCGAGTTTCAATATCCATCTTCTTTTACACTATTAGCAGACGATAATAATCAAACTAATTTGCGAAGTATTATTTTAGAAGAAGACTGTATTTTTTTTGGTGGAATAATTGCAATTAACAACAGCGCTTCATTAAACGGCGCAAAAGTATTTGTAAAATTAAATGCTAAAAGCGAAGTAAACGGCTTTGTGTATTCAAATAATTACGCGCACATTGAAGGAAAATTAAATGCTACTGTTATTACAAACGCCCTGCTTTTAAAAACACCTTCAGCGGTATACGAAAATCATATTTTAGGCTGTGAAATTGACCCTAAAAAATACGCCCCTACATTAGCAATTCCATTATTATTTAAAATCAATTCAAAACTACTGTGTTGCAAAAAAATAAATATTTAAAAGGCAATACTGTTATCGAAGTATTAATTGCACTTGCAATTTTAAGCTTTTGCGCGAGCCTGGCGGTTATCATTTATTTAAATATTCAAAAAAGCAGTTTACCTTTTTTTAAAATTAAAGCGGAAGAATTAGCATCTTATTACATAGAAGAAGCTTTAAAAAATAAAACATTTACCGAAGAAACTTTTAAAGCCGAAGAATTTAGCGTAAAAAAAACGGTAGAGATGCACCCTCAATTTCAAGATTGTTACATCATTCGCATTTTGGTTTTTGACGGAAATAAAAAGAAATTACATGAATTAGAAACTTTGGTGTTAAGACAAAAATAATGCTTCAACAAACACAGCACTGCATCTTCCACACAAAAATTACTGTAATTCTTTGAAATTTCAAAGGTTTACTTTAAAAAAGGGCATTTTTGTAGCGTTTTTTGGAGTAAGTAATTTTATATAACACACACACGTTTATAGGAGGCATTCGCCTCCGTTTATAATAATAGCTTATCTTGCAAGTCTTAAGGGGGAGTTTAAGGGGGCATTCGCCCCCACTATAAACACAACTATCTTACTGTAATCAACCTTGGTGGTATTACGTGTACATCAATCAAAGCCTCTAAACAGGCATAATTGCGTGCGCTGCTATACATATAATCTTCGGGCTTTTCTACAATGCCATCTTCAACAGGGTTATTGTGTATGTAATTTAATTTTTGATAAATAAATTTATGGCTCCACACATCAATGGCGTGGTAGCCCTCTTGCCAAATTTTATACTGTTGAGGTTTCTTTACATTTTCGCCCTCCTCTTTAAAG
>JAYVGH010000063.1:0-12426 GCA_043772435.1 Bacteroidota bacterium | reverse complement strand
GTCTTTACTTTTATTAAAAATGCTTTATATAAATTTAAAATAACCCTGCTAAATATATTTTATCCGAAAATATTTGTTGGACTTATTGAGTGAACCCTATTTAGCTTTTAAATATAACTCGTTTACTTTTGTCCAGTTTATAACATTAAAGAATGCTGTCATATAATCTGGACGGCGGTTTTGGTAGTGTAAGTAATAGGCATGTTCCCAAACATCCATTCCTAAAATTGGAATTCCTTTGCAATCTGCAACATCCATTAATGGATTATCTTGATTTGGAGTACTACACACACATAATTTTCCTTCTTTAACACATAACCAAGCCCAACCGCTTCCAAAACGTGTTGCGCCTGCTGCTGCAAAATCGATTTTAAATTTTTCAAAACCACCTAAGTCTGCTTCAATTGCTTTTGCAACTTCGTTTGTAGGAATGCCACCTGCATTTGGCGACATAATTTCCCAAAACAAACTGTGGTTAAAATGCCCGCCACCATTATTACGAACAGGCATCGGGTATTTTGAAATGTTTTTGCAAATATCTTCAATGCTTAATTTTTCAGCATCTGTTCCTGCAATTGCGTTGTTTAAGTTTGTTACATAGGCCTGGTGATGTTTATCATGATGAATTTCCATGGTTTTAGCATCAATATGTGGTTCTAACGCATTAAAAGCGTAATTTAATTTTGGTAATTCAAATGCCATAATTTTTTTGTTTTAAAATGTTTAACGTAAAGTTAGGTGTTTAAATTAATTTTATACAAAACTTTATATTAACAAATTACTATTTTATATCATTCAACACATTACTGGCTTCATGTATGTAAATATCTTTTGCAATGTATTTTGCCCATCTATCTTCGCGACCTAAACGGGTAGTGTCGTTTGCAAATCTTAATTTGTCCTCATCTAACAAATTGGCATTAAAACCTTTTATTTCTTTTCGCAAATCTTCATACTTTTTATTCTGGTCGCGAAATTGTTTTTGCTCTGCTCTAAATTTTTCGAGATTTAGACTGTATTTAGTGTCGTCTCTTTTTTCTTTAACTTCTTTAGCCTGATTCTCGACCAAGGCAAATTGCGGGCTTTTTTTAATACGTTGCTGGCTATTTTTAATTACTGTTGGGTAATTAATTGTTTTAAATTCATCGTAAGTGGCTTTGCTTATTTCGTCCCACGGCATTGGGTTATCCATTTCTTTTTCACCCAAATCAATAAAAGCATAAGGGTCGGGCAACATTACATCAGGTATTACTCCTTTTAATTGTGTAGCGCCGCCATTAATACGGTAAAATTTTTGCTGAGTAATTTTTATCGACCCAACCGGTTTTATAGTATCAAATTGTGGAAGAAGGTAATAATCCAAATCTACAAAACTTTGCACAGTTCCTTTGCCAAAGCTGGTGGTACCAATTATTACACCACGCTTGTAATCTTGTATAGCCGCAGCTAAAATTTCGCTTGCACTAGCACTATTATGGTTTATCATAATGGCTAAGGGACCATCCCAGGCTACATCAGGATTTGTATCTACCATAATGTTTCGACTATCACTTTTACCGCGAACTTGCACCACAGGTCCTTTTGGAAAGAACAATCCTGCCATTTCAACTACTTCCTGTAAAGAGCCGCCACCGTTATCTCTTAAATCGAGAATAATACCTTTTACATTTTGTTTTTTAAGTTTCTCAATTTCTTTGCGAATATCCTGTGAACAGTGGTGTGCGCCATTACGTGTAAAATCGGTATAAAATGAAGGCAGGTAAATATAACCTGTTTTGGATTTATTATTTAATAATGCGCTCTTTGCAAAAGTTTCTTCTATTGGAATAATATCTCTAACAATAGTTATTTCTTTTAAACTGTTGTCAGGTTTTTTTATATTTAAGCGTACCTCTGTTCCTTTTTTGCCTTTAATTAAATCAATGGCATCTTCCATATCCATATTTGTAATATCAACAAAACTTGCTGTACCTTGTGCTACGGCTAAAATAAAATCACCCGCTTTTAAATCGCCTTGCTTAGCGCTGGGGCTAGCCGGAATAATTTCACTTATTTTTAAAAGCCCGTCAACAGATTGTAAACGTGCACCAATGCCTTCAAATTGTCCGCTCATACTTTGGTCAAACTTCTTTTTATCAGGAGCATTAAAGTATTCGGTATGCGGATCGTAAACGCCTGTTACTGCGTTTGCAAATTGTGCAAAACGTTCGCGTGGCTTAATTTTATAAAGACGTTTAAACCAATCTTCATTACCTTTTAAAGTTTTACGGCGCGCATCTACTTCAATACTATCATACGTTTTAATTTTAACTATTGTGTCTTTTTTCTCAAGGGCTTTTTCTTGTTTCGTTAATTGCTCATCTATACGCGATAAAACCTGGTACTTAATCATTTTTTGCCATTCAATTTTTAAATCAACTTCAGTTTTAGAGTAAGCGTTTTTTTCGCCATCAGTTTCATACTCATCGCTTGAATTAAAGTTTAAAGGTTGAGCTAAAATTTCTTTGCTCCAGTTTTCTTTTTCTTTAATGCGCTTAGTAATTAGTTCTAATGATTTTTTGTAGAAATCGTGGCGTTGATTTAATATTTGATTATCAATTTCTCTACGCGATTTGCTTAATTCATCTACATCGCTTTGCAATAAAAATTTTTTGCTGTAATCTAAACGCTTAAGATATAGGTCGAATACTTTTTCGCTAAATGCATCATCTACTTTTACAGGTGAATAATGATTTTGGTTTAGGCTGCCAAACATTAATTCAAAAATAACATCGTTTTTATCGAAAGTGTATTTTATAATTGTAAACGATGATAATATAACAACACCAAAAATTAAGATTAATTTTTTAGCGGATTTTGGTTCTAATTTTTTCTGCATAAACATGTATACAAATTTAATTTATTAAACTTATATAACTAAGTATTACAACGTAATTTTTGATAAAAAGATACGGGATTTAAAATAAATTATGTTAAACGGCAAAGTAAAGATGTTATATGTAATTTATATTATATTAGTTTTTGGTTGTTTGAGAATCTATAAAACAACTAATATCAAAAAAAATTAATCCAATTGTTTGTCAATTGCATACTTGCGCCATTTATTTAATACGGCTTGCATATCGGTTGGTACTTCACTATCAAAAAATAATTTTTCTCCAGTGTTAGGGTGAGTAATGCCCAGTTCTTTTGCATGCAAGGCATGGCGAGGTAATAGCTCGAAACAATTATTTATAAACTGTTTGTACTTAGCGGTGTTTATACCTTTTAAAATAATGTCGCCACCATACTCGTTGTCGTTAAACAATGGGTGACCAATGCTTTTAAAATGCACACGGATTTGATGCGTTCGACCAGTTTCTAATTTACATTCAATAAATGTTATGTACCCAAAACGTTCTAAAACTGTATAATGTGTAACGGCGTGTTTACCCAATTCACTATCCGTTGGAAAAACATCCATAACCTTTCGGTTTTTTAAATTGCGCCCCACGTTACCAATTATAGTTCCTTTATCATCTTTTAAATCCCCCCACACAATGGCAATATATCTACGATGCATGGTGCGGTCAAAAAATTCTTTTGCTAATTTTATCATCGCCATTTCGGTTTTGGCAATAATTACAATTCCCGAAGTGTTTTTATCTATGCGATGTACCAAACCCGGCCTATCCATATACACATCGTTATTTAATTTGGTTTTACTTTTTGGTAAGTTTTGAAAACGATATGCTAATGCATTTACCAGCGTGCCACGGTAATTGCCGTAACCGGGGTGGACTACCATGCCGGGTTTTTTGTTCACTAGTACAATGTATTCGTCTTCATACACAATATCAATAGGTATGTTTTCAGGAACAACCTCCACATCGCGCGGCGGAACGGAGAGAACAATTGAAATTTCGTCAAACGGTTTTATGCGGTAATTAGATTTTACTGATTTGCCGTTTACTAAAACACTACCTGCCTCGCAGCTGTTTTGAATTTTAGTACGTGTGGTGTTAGGTATACGAATGATAATAAATTTATCAATGCGCATCATTACCTGCCCTTTATCTACCTTAATGTTGTGGTGTTCGTAAAGGTTTTGGCTTTCATCTACATTTAGGTCTTCAGCTTCTTCCTCGTCTGCAAAATTTGCCATTAATGCTGAATAATAATTTTTTGCGTTTGAATGGTTTGGTTCACTTCGACTCCGCTAAGTGTGATTGGCTTTACAAGCAAATAATAAATACCGTTTGCTAAATTGCTTGTATTTATTTGAGTTGTTTGATTTAAGATATTTGCGATTTGAACAACCTGCCCTAAAACATTTAAAATTTTAATAGTATAATTAGTCGCTTCGACTCCACTCAGCTTGGCAAACTCAACATTTAAAATTTCGTTTACAGGATTTGGATAAACTTTTAATTCTGTATTATTATTATTTAATTCTAAAATGCTCACAGGTGGCGGTATTTTACCACCAAATACCGGGTGTAGCATTAACGAGCCATAAATGGAAGATTGTGTCCAACCACTACCTGAATCGTAATACAAATTTTGGTGATGATCCAAATTACTGTCAAAACCAACTGTTATGCCTGAAGCTACTTGTTGTTGAATACCTATGTAATAAGTACCCGGGTTTAAAACTTGTTTAGTGGTTAATGTATAATCCGCATAAGTATTAAATTTAGAATTATAATATTTTGGTAGTTTAACACTGTCTTTGTATAATGTGATACCTGGCCCAAACGAACCGTTTGACCACAAATTAATTCTGAATTTATAATTTGTTTGAGCCAAACTTAACGCGCCTACCGGATCAAAATAAATTCGTACTGAACGAAGGGTATCTTGAAAATTTAAAGAAAACTTTAATGCCATTTTTCCACCTTGTCCTAATACGTAATATCCGGCCTCGCAGGTGCCATCATCATAAGCAAAATAATTTTTAAACCTTTGATATTGTATAACTGTATCGTTTCTATTGCTAAAATCGATATTTGTAGTGCTAGAAGAACGGCTAACAATGTGCTGTACTTTAACTTCGGCGCTATCGCTAAGAGGCGAAATGATATAACCAAATGTTGGGTTAGCGTGAAAACTATAATTACTCCAGCCACTTGGTTTAAAAGCTCCCATGTTGGTAGAGCCGCCATTGTAATTGCTTATGGGCGTTACTGTTCCTATAATTACAGAATTAGAATAGGTCATATTTATTGTGCCACCATCGTTATTACGTATTTTTACAGATTGTGTTGCTGCCATTTCGGTTGGTGTATATTGCTGCCAGGGCATTTCGGCATAGTTTTTTAAAAGTGGCGTTGGTATATAACCAAAGGTTAAATCGTTGTATAATGTATCTGCAAGCATGCTTCTGAATTTATCCAGCTTAATGTAATCAACGTGCCAATGGTCGAAATTACCCGCTGTTGTGGCTTTATTTCTAAATCTGAATTTAAAACCATCGTTTAAAAAGTAGGCACTATCCACCCAAATAAAGGCGCGCTTAAAAATAGTATCGTTGGTATTTGAACTGGAGTTGCCACGTTTGTACCAAACATTTGCTATCCACTTACTAGTAACCGGATTATAAAAATCTACTATTAACGTATCGGTAATTTCAGGGCTATCGCCATTGCCACGTGCTTGGTAAAAAAACGATAATGCCACACTGTCTGCAACCTGCAATGTTAACGTGCCCGAAGTTTTTAAATTAATTGGTTTAGAAGTTAAAGTATCGGCTACTAAAGAAGCATTCATATTGGTTAAATTTGGCTGATAGGGATAACCAAATTTATTTAAACCGTCGAAAGTTGCTACACCAATACTTGGCGGGGCAATGGGATAGCCGGTATTAATGTAAGTAGAAGAATCGCTCCATAAATTTTGCGATGGATAGCTGGTATATTGTGCATAAAAAAAATCTTCGGTAAAAGGAATTTGTATAGAAGTGGAAAGTGTTTTTGTTGTTAAATGTTGTAAATAAGTTGTTTGGTGTAAGTTGTTAGATTTTAAATCTTTATACACATAATTTATATTTGCCGTCATAGGGCGTAAACCCTCTTGAGATAAAGAGGTTAACGTTGTTGTAACCACTAAGTAAAAAACTATCTTTATTTTTTTAAGCATGCTTTATTTATTCGTTGTTAAAATTTGGATCTTGCGTTAAAGTCGAATCCATGTTTCCTCCGGAAGCATTGTAATAATAATCTTTTTTACCAATTACTAAATTTACAACACTGCCTTTTTTTACAGCCTCCCCAACACCAACTTCTTTACCATTTACTAATTGCGAAAGCACGCAGCCATTGCAATCGGCAGATTTTTCGGTAAACTTTCCAACTTTTAATCCATACGTTACAATTATTAAACGTGCTTGGCGTTCGCTTCTATCAACTAATTTTGGCATCATTACAGTAGGTGCAACCAAACCTGTAACGTAAAGATATACCTTTCTATTGTGTTTTACTTTTGTTAAAGGTTCAGGATCTTGCCGAATTACTACGCCCGGTTTTTCTTTCGGGTCGTAAATGCTATCAATAATTTGATAGGAAATTTCTTTTCCGTTTATAAAACTATTTAAATTGCTTACTTGTTGGTTTTTAAAATCAGGTACTTCTATATATGAACCGTGATGAGTATAGGAAGACAGCCACTTAATTAAACCGAAAAATAATAAAAAAATGCAGATTAAAATTAATCCGGAATGAATAAAAAAATATTTTGATTTAAAAAACGAGAAAAATTCTTTCATATTTTACAAAACACGTACCTACTCCACTCCATGTGACTAATAATTAGTATGTAAAGATAGAGAATTTAACTTAATGTTAAAACACAAAAAAAGCTATCTTACGTGGAAGATAGCTTTTTAATAATTTTTAAAAAAGATTATTTTTTTTCGTCAGTAGATAAAGCTTTAGCTTCGCCTTCTGATTTCTTTTTACAACACGATTTTTCGCCTTTAGTACAGCCTTCTTTTTTCTCGCCTGCGCAAGCTTTACCGTCTTTTTTACATTCTTTTTTGTTTTTGTCTTTGTCGTCGCCTTTAGTATTAGCAACTGCTACACCAGATAATAATCCGGCAAACGCGACCATTAAAAATAATTTTTTCATGTTTGGTATTTTAAGTTTTAAATAATAAGTAAATATAATTTAATTTTACAAATAATAATGTTAAAAAAGTAGAAGTTAAAACTATGCTAAATTAACAACGTCTAATACTACTAAAAGAGCAAAAATTATACCTGGTAGGAAAAATAATATATCCAAAATTAAAGTTATCCAAAAATTTAGAGTAATACTTTTGGAATCTTTTAAATAAATTGCGATTAAATTAATAAAAGGAAATAGACAAAGTATAACCAATATTATAAGATTTGTATCACTATTTGATTTTTTGGCTTTACCAAGTTTATTTTTAGCGTTGTTAAGTTTTAAATCTTTAAATTGCTTTAAAACAACTATATTTTGTTTTGAAGTGGACGCTGTTACGTTTTTTTCACTTTGTACTTTTTTATTAGTTGCAACAAATTTATTCGAACTAATTATAGTAGTCGGCAATACTTTTATGTCAGCCTCAATTAAATTCACATCATCTTTTGGCTGAACGTGCGCTTTAGTTGTTAATTTTTTTTCATTATCACTTTTAGCATTAGTTACAACATGGTTTGTGTTGTGATTGCTATTTTTTGAATTAGCAAAGTAAAAGCCTTTATTGTATTTACGTTTTTGCAAACTAAATTTATTAGCACACGAACTCAATAAAATAATTGCAATAATTGGTAGTAGTATTTTTTTAATCATAATAGGTTTTTTTAGATGTAGGTAAATGTAGATACATTTAAATTAATTTAACTACATACAAAAAGAATTATTATTTTTTTAGTTAATGTATTGAAAATGAAATGGGTTAATTAATTAACAAATACCTAACATAAATAGTGTTTAAAATTGATTTTGAGATTTATTAACAATACAGCCATTAGCTAAATCCCTTTATTGTTAGGGTTTGACATACACATTTTAGTTATAAACAACTTATTAATAAAATTAATTTTTTATAAATTTAAGGAACAAGATTTTTGTTGCACATTTGCCTCCCCCACATTATTTATGTGATTAATTTATGACTAACGATAACCAAAATAAAACCCGAAAATCTATTTTAAAACCTGTTATAAACAACCCTAACGAAATTGGCAAACTACCACCACAAGCTGTTGAATTAGAGGAAGCCGTACTTGGCGCCATGTTACTTGAACGTGAAGCATTAAGTTCTGTTATTGATATTTTAAGCGGCGACGCTTTTTATAAAGTACAAAACGGCTATGTATTTAACGCTATGGTTGCTTTGTTTAATCGCTCAGAACCTGTAGATATTTTAACCGTTACACAAGAATTAAAGCGTTCAGGAGAATTAGAAATTGTTGGCGGCGCTTATTATGTATCTGCACTTACTAATCGTATTGCATCGAGCGCCAATATCGAATTTCACGCCCGCATTGTAGCACAAAAATATTTACAACGCGAACTTATTCGCCTAAGTACCGAAACTATTAAAACTGCCTACGAAGAAGGTACAGATGTGTTTGAACTACTTGATGAAACCACAAAAAATATTTTTGAAATTTTAGATAACAACGTGCGTAAACAGCACGATAAAATGAGTACGCTTATTGGTAAAGCCTTAGAAGAAATTGAAGCTGCAGCGCATCAAAAAGATGGTTTATTAGGCGTACCTAGCGGCTTTACAGCAATGGACAGGATTACCGGGGGTTGGCAAAAAAGCGATTTATTAATTTTAGCAGCCCGCCCCGGTATGGGAAAGACAGCTTTTGTTGTGAGTATGGCAAAAAACGCCGCCGTAGATTTTAATAAGCCAGTTGCTATTTTTAGTTTAGAGATGTCATCTATACAACTTGTTAAACGTTTAATAAGCAGCGAAACTGAAATTCCTCAGGATAAAATTTTAAAAGGTAATTTAGAAAATCATGAATTTGTACAACTAAACGAACGTATAAAAAAATTGGCTGTAGCACCTTTGTATATTGACGATACTCCTGCCCTCTCTATTTTTGAATTGCGTGCCAAAGCCCGCCGTTTAAAAGAAAATCAAAAGGTTGAATTAATTATTATTGATTACTTACAATTAATGAGTGGTAGCACAGATGGCAAAGGAATGGGGAATCGTGAACAGGAAATTAGTCATATTTCGCGCGGATTAAAAAGTTTAGCTAAGGAATTAGAAATACCAATTATTGCTTTATCACAATTAAGCCGTCAGGTTGAAAATCGTCCGGGTGGCAGCAAACGTCCGCAATTAAGCGATTTACGTGAATCGGGAGCCATTGAACAAGATGCCGATATGGTAATGTTTATTTATCGCCCCGAATACTATGGATTAGAGGTAGACGAAAATAATGAACCTACAAAAGGCAGAGCCGAAGTTATTATTGCTAAAAACAGGCATGGTGCTTTAGAAACCGTTAAACTTCGCTTTATTGGCCAATTTGCCAAGTTTGCCGATTTAGATTATACCGAAGGGCAGGATATTATTTACAATCAAAGTAATAACACAAACCCATTGCAACAAAACGAAGATTTTTTAAATAGCAACGGCACTAAAACTGTTACAAGCAAAAATTGGGACAGAGTTGATGATGCTCCTAGCGATATTATTAAGAAAAATGATGTTGAGGATTTTAATGAGCCACCGTTCTAAAATTAAACACAGAGGCGCAGAGTACATAGAGGTTCACAAAGATTTTTTTTGATACGAATTGAACGAATAAACACAAATAATAGATTGGTGGAAATTAGTGCTAATTGGTGTCTAAACTTTCTTGACACGAATTGCACAAATAAGTAATAGGATTAAAAAATAGTGTAATTTACTTTTTCTTAACCACCACACCCTGCTGTTGACGTTGTTTCGCCATTTCTTCTAAACGTTGTGCAAAGCCGCCTTTTTTAACAGGTTTTTTCATATTGGCCTCCAGTTGGGCACGAATTTTACTATCGGCAATTACAAATTTCATAATATAATTTTGTAAAAAGGTAAACATGTTGGCTAAAAAGTAATACCAACTTAAGCCAGCAGCATATTTATTCATTACCGCTAAAAATATTACCGGCATAAAATACATCATAAACTTCATGCCGGGCATTTGAGTGTTTTGTTGCGGCATTAAACTACTATTCATGTACGTGTAAATAATTGTACTTACAAACATTAATGCGGCAAATAAGCTTATGTGATCGCCGTAAGCCCAGCTAATAAAAGGTACGTGTCCAAAATTTAAAACGGTATCGTAAGTACTTAAATCATCTGCCCATAAAAAACCTTGCTGGCGTAATTCAATAGCAGCAGGTAAAAAAGCAAATAAGGCAATTAATATTGGGAATTGTAATAACATTGGTAAACAACCGCTTAATGGATTAACGCCCGCCTTTCGATACAATGCCATTTGTTCCTGCTGTTTTTTCATTGGATCAGGATTTTTTACATATTTTTCGGTTAAAGCATCGGTTTCGGGTTTTAAAACACGCATACGTGCCCCGCTCATATAAGTTTTATAAGCAATTGGCAACAACAATACTTTTACAATAATGGTTAAAATCAAAATAACCAATCCCATATTTAAACCATTTAAGCCATTAAATAATGGTATTACCATCCATTTATTAATAAAACTAAACACGCTCCACCCGGTTGGTATAATTTGCTCTAACTCATAATTATAGGCTTTTAAAGTATTGTAATGGTTGGGTCCAAAATAAAATTTAAAACCAAATTTTTCGTTTGGTAAATGTTTGTAAGGCACTCCTAATTCTGTAGCTACTGCTTTTACAACCGAAGGGTGATCGGGACGTTGACCTAATTTTACAAAACTACCGCCTTTTAAAAATTCATTATCGGCAATAATGGTGGCGTTAAAAAACTGCTGTTTAAAACAAATCCATTTAATATCGGCATCATTTAGTTCTTTTTCTTCGTCTTTTGATACGTTAATGTTATCCGGACTATTTATAGTTTGTTTGTAATAAATTGTAGCTGCTTCTTTTTCCTTACTTATGTATTGTTCCTGACTTGGATACAACATGCCCCAGTTTAACTGTAATTGGTCTTCGGTTTGCGAAATAATTTTTTCCATTCCAACAAAACGAATTTCAGAATTTACAATGTAGTCGTTTGGTTTTAGCGAGTACGATAATTCAATATAACTTTCGGGCTTGGCAGTTTGCAATTTTAAAACAATATTATTGGTTGTTTTGGTAGCTGACACAAAGTAAAAACTATCAGTACTAAACATACGCGAACGGTCGTACGCGTTTATTTTTAATGAGAAATTAGTGCTATCGTTATCAAATAAAATTAAAGGCTCGGTTTTACCGGAACGGTGATAATTTTTTAACTCTACTTTTACAATTTGCGCGCCTTTGTTTAAAATGGTGGCTTTAATGTTTTCATTTTCAATGGTAAAAAATTCCTTAGTGCCTTTAGTAGCCGGCGTAAAATCTTTATAATTATCGTTTAACAAAGCCGTTTTAACAGAATCGTTAAGAACGGTAGCTTGTTTCAACGTATCGGCAACCTTGGTATTGGATTTAATTTTAGCCATTTCATCCGCCTGAATTTTTTGCTGGGCAAGGTCTATCGAATCTTTTTGGCGTTTGCGGCTGGCAATTTGTTCTTTACTTGGCCCGCTAACATATAACCAAATACCTAAAATTGCGGCAATAATCCCTAAACCTATTAATGATTTTTTATCCACTTAAACTAAATTTAAAGGCGCAAATGTACGTTATTTTTAATTTAGAACAATTGAAAGATTGTGAAAGATTCACGATGCTGAATCTCAGTTCTGTTTCCAAATTAATTCTGAGACTTTCAAATAAGTTCAGAGTGACGCTAATTGCCACTCAAAAAATTATAAAGGAGTAAATCCTCGTCATTCCGAACTCGATGCGGAATCTCAGTTTTTTTTTCCAAATAGTTGAAACTCTGAAACAAGTTCAGAGTGACTCTAATTGCCCCTCAAAAAAAAAATTAAGGGCTAAATCTTCGTCATTCCGCGTTCGATGCGGAATCTCAGTTCTTTTTTCCAAATAGTTCTGAAACTCTGAAACAAGTTAGAGTGACGCTAATTGCCACTCAAAAAAAAATTAAGGACTAAATCTTCGTCATTCCGCGCTCGATGCGGAATCTCAGTTTTTTTTCCAAATAGTTGAGACTCTGAAACAAGTTCAGAGTGACGTAATTAAAAATAATAAAGGAGTAATTTCCCGTCATTCCGCACTCGATACGGAATCTCAGTTATGTTTCCAAATTAGTTCTGAGACTTTGAAACAAGTTCAGAGTGGCATTAATTGCCACTCAAAAAAAAATTAAGGACTAAATCTTCGTCATTCCGCGCTCGATGCGGAATCTCAGTT
>JAYVGH010000062.1:0-22283 GCA_043772435.1 Bacteroidota bacterium | reverse complement strand
TTGGACATTTGCTTTGGGCTGTGTTTTTTTATATTTAGTGTTTAGCAAATGCTTTTTTAGAACCAATCAGGATTTAGCATTTTTAGCTGCCCTTATTTTCACAATGCACCCTATTCATAGTGAAGCCATTGCTAATGTGAAAAGCCGCGATGAAATTTTTTCATTAATTTTCTGTTCCCTCACCTTCCTCTATGCCTTTAAATATTTAGAAACTAAAAAGCGGGGAGATTTAATTTGGGCATCCATTATGTTTTTATTGGCGCTTCTCTCAAAAGAGTATGCTGTAACATTGTTAATATTAGTGCCTTTAGCCGTTTATACATTTACTGAAAATGATTTTGAAGTAAAAACATTTTTCAAAACCAAAGAATTTAAATCTACTTTGTATGTAGGTTTAGCCTTTGTAGCCTGTGCCTTTTTAATGCTGTATATGAAACGTAGTTTTGATATGCACGCGCCTCCAGGCGCCAAGCCAATTAAAGCTTTTTGGTTGTTCCCTTTTGTATACATTGGTGTGGGAATTTATATGATGGGTGCAAATAAAAAGAAAAACTTCCATACACTAATGGCTTGGTTTTACTTTATTATGCTGTTTTATTTAGCAATGCGCTTATTAGCCGTTAAATTAAAACCAGGTGTGCCTGATACCGAAATTTTAAATAACCCTTATTTATTAGCCACCGGCGAGGAACGTTTTTGTACGAAAGCGTATGTACTATTAAAATATTTAATCTTACAAACGTTTCCGCGTACCTTATCGTCCGATTATTCATACAACACCATTATTTATCGCCACTTTACAAGTTGGGATTTTATACTTTCATTAATTCTTCATATTGGAATGGTGTATGCCGGTATTAAATTAACTCTTAAAAAACACATACTTGGTTTTGCTATAATGACCTACATTGTTTTTGCTTTACTAATTGGTAACGTGTTAATGGATATTGGTGCCACAATGGGCGAACGTTTAATTTTTCACTCCAACATTGGTTATTGTATCGCTGCTGCCTGGCTCATTTTACAAGGTTTCGAAAAGTTATCTAACGTTACAATTAATGTTCGCAAAGTAGCGTTGTGGACAATTGTTGGTGTAATAGGCTTTTTATTTGGATGCAAAACCTGGGAACGTAATTTTGATTGGAAAAATGATGTTACCTTGTTTTTAAAAGATGTTAATACAATGCCAAACTCTGTACTAGTACTTGGCAATGCAGGAGCGCGTTGGGTAGATTTAGCCGATACCAAAGAAGTTACTGGAATACAGGTAAAAGGGCAAGACAGTACACGTTATAATGACTATAATGGCACATTACATATTACAGATGAAGAGGTAAAACAAGGTGGTTATAAAGATAAGCGTGAAACTGCGTTATACAAGGGTATTAACTTTTTAAAACATGCTGTTGAATTACATCCTCGTTACGTAAACGGTTATTTAAATTTAGGTTTAGCGCATTTTAAACTACGTAAAGATTTTGAAGCTCTTTATTATTGGAAAAATGCAGAACGTTTATATCCAAACAATCCTTACTTACGAAGCTATTATACTGTTTATTACAATGACTTAAAAAATCGCGGAGCAACTTATTTTAACCGCGGTAAAATGGATAGTGCCGCTTATGAATATAATAAGTGTACTATTTTAAGTCCTGAAAACTCCGAAGGATGGTATAATTTAGGTGGCGCATATTTTAACAAACAAAAATACGTTCAGGCTAAACAATGCTGGGAACATGCTTTACAGCTTAATCCAAATTATGCTGAAGTGAAGAAAGCATTGCCAATGATTACACCGCAAATGTTGGGTGTTGTTCAGCCGACAAATGTTATGCCTGTATCACAGCCGCTTGTAAAGTAGTTTATTAGATTAAATGATTAGTTTGTACAAGGTAATGATGAACTTGATTCAGCATCTCCGTTCTAAAATATTTTAGTTCTGAGGGCCTGAAACGAGTTTAGTGTGACGGAAAATAATAGGCAAAATGTAAGCGCGAAGCAAACAAAAATGAAAAAATGAAAAAAATATTTTTAATAGTACTTACTTTATTTTATTTTAAAAATAGTAACGCTCAGGTAATTTATAGCAACAGTGTGGGTAATTTAACCCTACAAACTTATTCCGTTGGAAGCACCACAACGCAATACACAACTGTTCCTGCTTCATTTTCAACAATTGAAGACGGACACAATAACAATGTTGGATTTACTGCCAATCCTAACAAACCTTTTAATGTGCCTGCATTAAAAAAAACAGGTTGGGCAGTAGCATACAATGCACAAGATAATGATACGTTTTTTGTAAGCACCAGTTGGTTTGATACTACAACCATTGTAGCAAACCGTTGGTTAGTTACACCGCAAATATCTACCATAGTTCCAAATACGGTTTTAACCTGGTATGCTAAAAGCCCCGACCCAAGCAATGCCGATGTTTACGAAGTATATGGAACAGCCAAAACAGGCACTTTATTCGGCACTGATTTTACAATTGGAGATAGATTGTTTTCCATTGCTAATTACAGCACTAGTTCCGGTGGAGAAAATAGTACCTGGACGCGACGTTCAATAAACCTTACGCCTTTTGCGGGACAAAATTTACGCTTTGCTTTTAAAAATTACAGTACTAACAAATACCAATTATGGATTGACGATATTCAGGTTATAACATTGCCAAACAGTTTAGATGTAAGCGTTAGTAATTTAAAAGCAGATAAATATATTTTAACCAACACTCAAAAAACAATTAGATTAAGTTATACAAACAATGGCGCAAGCCCCGCCAGTTCGCTAACATTAAATTATAAAATTGGCACATCATCTGTTCAATCACAAACTATAGTTTTAAGTAATCCTCTAAATTATCTGGAAACTAATACTTACACTTTTGCTTTACCTTATTCAATATCCAGTCCCGGATTATATGAATTAAAGTCCTGGGTTAGTTTAGTTAATAATCAGCAAGACCAGCTACAAACAAATGATACTTTAAAAATGAATATTACAGTGCAATCTTCTTCTCCTAAAAAAAATGTAATGGTTGAACAATTTGTTAGTGCAGTAGATGGCGAAAGTTGTGATGCACAAAGTAAACTTATGGCTTTAAAAAACGACAGTACCATTATAGCTGTTAACATTCATGATTTAGATTCTATAAAGGAACCAAATTCTATTGATGTAATTTCTTCTTACAGAAAAAAATTTGCTACCGCATTAATAAATAGAAATTTTGACGATAGTTTAAACGACATAACTTTTTCACGTTCCTACTACTCAAATAAAATAAATGCTCAATTAAATAGTGTAACCCCGGCAAGCATTACAATTATTGGCAAAACATACAATTCTTTAACCAAACAATTATCCTTTACTGTAAAAGGCGATTTTATAGGAGAGGTAAAAGGCGACTATCGCTTAAACGCGTACTTAACTGAAAACAACGTTTCGGGCAAAGGCAGCGATACTACGGCAAATGGGTTTAATCAATTTAATAATTATTTTAATGCCTCGTGGTCACCATTTTACAATGTTGGATATTATTCCAACGTATATAGTAATTATGTTTTAAACTCTTGGCAGTACAAACATCAAAACACTCTTGTTTATTCTTTTGATGGATCGTTTGGGTTAGCCGGAATTATTCCACAAACGGGGGGTACACAAGGTCAGTCTTACCAAAAAACATATACGTTAACCCTGCCAACATTAACCACAGGCATAAGCAAATTTAATCCGGATAATATTTATATTGTTGGTTTTGTTGCTGAATACAGCACTAATAAAAATGCCTGTACTGTTTTAAACGTAGCTCAAACTAAATTAACTAGTAATGCTGAGATAATTAGCGTAAAAGAAGCAATCGCTTATAATTTAGATTTTAAAATTTATCCAAACCCATCTACTGGAATTATAAATATTAATATAGAAAGTACAATTGGTAATTACGAGATAAAAGTATTTAATGTATTAGGTAGCTGTGTTTATATTCAGAATCATTATAATACTGCAACTCCAAAAAGAATTGATTTAACGGGGCTTAATAACGGCGTTTATTTTTTAAATATTAGCAATAATGCAAAAGCTATTAATCAAAAAATAGTGATTCAACGATAGTCTGAAACAATTTATTTGCATTTGTTTAACAATTTTATTATCTTTAATATATAATATCAAATTACTTTTGTAATGGAAATAAATAATGGTGAAATCGTTTTTTTTTAAAATATTATTTTTTAGCCTAGTAAGCGTTTATGTATTTACAACTGTTGGTGTAAATGTTATAGCGCATTACTGCTGTGGCGAATTAGAAAAAATATCCTTGTTTTCAAAACCTTCTTCTTGTTGCGAGGGAGAAAATACAGAAGAAACAGATGGCTGTTGCGCCAATGATGTAAAATATGTTTCTTTTCAATCTGATTTTACGTTTAATACATTAATTAATACCTGCAAAGCATTAGAAAAAGATTTATTTCTAACCCCTACTTCTTTAATTAATTTTGGTAATGAGATTAATTTTTATTCCGCTTTTGTATATGATACCAAAATTCATCCGCCAAATCTGGCTCAACAGTATATCATTTCAAGCAGTGTAATTAGAATTTGATTTTGTGTTTTAGAAACTTTTCTTATCGAAGTCTAATAAAGACATTTAATCACATTTAAAAAATTATACAAAAATGAAAACACTAATTATCGTATTCGGCTTTTTATGTTCAATGAATATAATAGCACAAACACCAATAAAAATAGCTACTTTTTCGGTAAAAGGAAATTGCGAACAATGTAAAGAACGCATTGAAAACGCTGCCGACATTAAAGGTGTAAAAAATGCCGTTTGGAACGAAGACAAACAAGTCATTACCGTAACCTACAATGCAGATAAAGTTACGCTTGATCAAATTGAAAAAGCCATTGCCAAATCTGGACATAAAACAGGCAATGAAAAAGCAGATTCGGTAGCTTATAAAGCTTTACCCGCTTGCTGTAAATACGAATCAGCTAACTGTAAGAAAAAACAATAATCCAAATGAAAAAGTTACTGTTAACTCTATTAGGGTTTATTTTTGCATGTACTAGTTTTGCGCAATTAAAGGGCAGGGTTGTCGAAATTTCTCAAAACAAAAAAGATACAACCGCGCTTCCGGGCGTAACTATTTTTTGGCTGAATACCTCCATCGGCTCAGCAACTAATGATAAAGGTTTATTTTCTGTTGCAACAACTACATTAACTAGCAAATTGATAATATTTGCGGTTGGTTATAAAAGCGATACTCTATTAATAAAAGATACTACTCATTTTTTATCTATACGATTAAAAGCCGGCGTTGATTTAAATGAAGTTGAAGTAATTTATGAAAGCAAAGAAACAGAGTTTTCGTATTTAAATCCTATGAAAATAGAAACGTTGGGCGAACGATCATTAATGAAAGCGGCCTGTTGTAATTTATCCGAAAGTTTTGAAACCAACCCAAGTGTGGATGTAAATTTTGCCGATGCTGTTAGCGGCACTAAACAAATTCAAATGCTGGGTTTATCGGGTCAGTATGCACAAATTACTAAAGAAAATATGCCCTATTTACGCGGTTTAGCCAACGCATATGGTTTAACGTTTATTCCGGGTACTTGGATTCAATCAATACAACTTAGTAAAGGCGCAGGCTCTGTTATTAATGGTTACGAAAGTTTTACAGGGCAAATTAATACAGAGCTACAAAGCCCCGAAACATCGGATAGATTAAATTTTAATAGTTACGTTAATCAAAACGGAAGAAACGAATACAACCTAAACGCTAAACACCGCGTTAACCCAAAATTGGCTGTTGGAGTATTATCACACATGAGTTTTAATCCAATGAAAGAAGATTTAAATAAGGATGGGTTTTTGGACATACCCACAGGCAGGCAATACAACATTATGAATAAATACAGTTACAATACCGGCAAAGGTTTTGAAGCACAGTTTGGTGGGGGTTATTTAGTAGATACGCGTGAAGGTGGGCAAGAGCGCTCTATTCAAAAAAATTATTCCGATACATTACCTTATTATTTAATTGGTATTAAAAATAAAAAATGGGAACTGTATAGCAAAACCGGTTATGTGTTTACAAAAAAACCCTCTACCAGTATGGGATTGCAACTATCGTATTTAAATCATATGCAAAATAATTTTTATGGTTTAAATGCTTACAACGGTTTACAAAAAACATTTTACGCCAATTATATTTTTCAAAGCATTATAAATACAACAAACAACACCTATAAAATTGGCGCAAGTTTTATGAATGATAATGTAAACGAAACATACCAATTGTACCAATTTAAACGTGATGAAAAAGTAGGTGGTGCATTTGCCGAATTTGCTCACAATAAAGGCGAAACATTTAACTTAGTAGCAGGTTTACGTGCAGATTATCATAATTATTACGGACTATTTTTTACACCACGTTTACACATGCGCTATGGCATAAACAATAGTAATACAGTGTTTAGAATAAGCGGTGGTCGCGCTTTAAAAACAGCTAATATTTTTGCCGAAAACATGGCGTTAATGGCCACGTCGAGAGAGTGGATGTTAACAACAAGTGATTTAAGTTTGCCCTATGGTTTAAAACCCGAAACCGGTTGGAATTACGGTTTTAATTTTACTCAAAAACTAAAACTAAATTATAAAGATGCCTATGTTACAGTTGATGTATACCGAACCGATTTTACGCAACAAGTTGTAGTTGATGTTGATTTTAATACACAACAGGTATGGATTTATAATTTAAAAGGATCTTCTTATTCAAACACAGCACAGTTTGAGTTTGGGTGGGAAATTAGAAAACGCTTAAATATAAAAACTGCTTACCGTTACGTGGATACTAAAGTTACTTACAAAACCGGACTGTTGCAAAAAGCATTAGTATCAATGCACAGAGCATTTATAAATATGAGCTATGAAACAAAAAACAAACATTGGTTAGTTGACGCTACATTACAATATAATGGTAAAAAGCGTTTACCACAAACAAATTTAAATCCTACAGAATATAAACGTAATAATTATTCTCCCGATTTTTATAATGTGTTAGCGCAAATTACTTACTTAACTAAAATAAAAAAATCAGATTTAAATATTTATATTGGAGTTGAAAACGCTTTAGACTTCAAACAACAAAACCCAATTGTAGCAAGCGATTTACCGTTTAATAAATATTTTGATGCCAGCATGGTGTGGGGCCCAATTTATGGAAGAATGTTGTATGTAGGATTAAGATTTAAGATTAAGTAACTCTATTTATAAACAGTTGTTTTGCTATCACTATTTATGAGCAATTGTTTAATTAAATCAGGTTGCTCATAGGTTACTAAATGCCCCGTATTTTTTAGTTTTATAAAATTTGTAGGGCAATTTATTAAATACTTTTTAGCGAACGAAAAATTAGCCGTGTCAGCTATTCTATCATTTTCTCCTGTAATTACAGTAGTTCTGACGTGTAGTTTTTTCCATTTTGGCAACATAATTTTCATCTCTTTTTGATGCGCAAATTTTTCATTAGTAGCAACATTCAACATCTTTGGTAAAAATAATTGCGCCGCCTTCCATTTACCAATGTTACTAAACCAATAAAACTTTTCTTTTTCCGGGTCTATTACCGGCGATATCATAATTAATTCTTTTACTTGTTGCGGATAATTTATTGCGAGCCAAGCTGCAATTGGTGCACCGTATGAGCGACCCATTAAAACTACTTTTTTATTACTTGTGTTTTCCGCATCAATAATTTTTTTAATACTCAAGGCTTGTATTTGAGTTGATAGTTCTGCCTTGCCATAACCCGATTTTCCATAGCCTAATCTGTCTACCGCAATTAATTTAAATTTTGTTTGCAATACACTATCGTCCATTAAATTTATGAAGCCGTACCACGCCCCCGGCGCGCCATGAATAAAAACTAATAAGGGTAACGAGTCGTTTTTATTAACCACGGCGTAATGAATTTCTTTATCAAAAACAGAGAGCGTTTTATAGTTTGGAGATGTAGATTTATTTTTATAATGCTCTTTTAATTCTTTATCAGTATAAATATATTTGTTTAACAAACAATTTTGTAGAAGAGTTAATAAACCAATAATTAAAAAAATATATAGTAGTTTTTTCAAATAGAAAAATTAAACATTCAATGAAGCAATTTTTTATAACCCGCCAAAACTATTACTAAATTTGCAATATGCAAAACCTTCCCTCCCAACTTATTAGTGAATTAAATAAATTAACTCATTTTAACGAGGAGGCATTCATAAAAGCGCATCAACCCGAAAATAAAATCACTTCCGTTCGTTTAAACCCCTTTAAGCCTGTAAAATTGGATATTGAATTGAATCAAAAAGTAGCTTGGAACGACCAAAGTTTTTATTTAGATAATCGCCCTTCGTTTACATTAGATCCACTGTTTAATGCAGGTTGTTATTATGTGCAAGAGGCAGGCAGTTTATTTTTAGAACACATTTTAAAAAACATACTAAATTTTAATAACGATTTAATAGTGTTGGATGTATGTGCTGCGCCGGGCGGAAAAACCACGTTGATAAATTCGTTATTAAACCAAAATAGTTTGTTAGTTGCTAATGAATTTATAAAATCGCGAGCAGACGTTCTTGCGCAGAACTTAAGCAAATGGGGCTGTGCCAATACTGTTGTTACAAATAATGATCCAACTAAATTTACCGCCTTACAAAATTATTTTGATGCCATTGTTGTAGATGCCCCCTGTAGCGGTAGCGGGCTATTTCGCAAACAACCAGATGCAATTGATGAATGGAGTATAGACAATGTTATTAAATGCAGTATTCGACAAAAAAATATTTTAAACGAAATAATGCCATCCTTAAAACAAAATGGTTTTTTAATTTACAGCACATGTTCTTATTCGGATGAAGAAAATGAAACTATTGTAAATTGGTTACAACAAGAACATGATTTAAAATACATAACTATTCCAATCAATAAAGACTGGGGTATTGTTGAAACCGAAGCAGGTTATCGTTTTTATCCGCATTTAACAAAAAGCGAAGGTTTTTTTTGTGCAGTATTACAAAAACAAAATTCGGATACTTCCGCTCAAAGAAATTCAAAAAATAAAAACGCTAGCATCAGTAAAAACGAATCTGCAATTCTTAAAAATTATTTAGAAACTGATAATCATAATTATTTTAAAAAAAACAACCAGTTTCATTTTTTAAATAACCTAGCATTAAATTTTATATTACACTTTGAAAAACATTTTTATTTTAAAAAAGCCGGTATTTGTGTGGGCGAAATTAAAGGGCAGGATTTAATCCCAAATCAAGAATTAGCCTGGTGCAATTATTTAAAAAAATCGGTAAATAAACTGGATTTAGATAAAGATAACGCTTTAAAGTATTTGCGGAAAGAGTCTTTCGACAATTTGCGTCACCCGGAGCGTAGTCCAAGGGAAGACGAAAAATTGGGTTTACACTTAATTACCTATAAAAATTATGGGTTGGGTTGGGCAAAACTACTGCCCAACCGCATTAACAATTATTTACCAAACGAATTAAGAATTTTAAAATCCAGTTAAATTTATTGGTAACTCAAAAAATTTTACGTTAAAGTCTATTTGCATTAAAAAACGCAGTCCTGTGTGAAAGATATCCCACACGAGCTGGCTTAAATGTTTACAAAACATTTGCCCTACCGTTCGCGAAGCGCCTAAATCTTTAGGCTTTAATGCAGATTAGACTTTAGTAAAATTTTACGCGGACTTGATTTCTTTTGTTACTTTTCTTTACCAAGAAAGAAAAGTAAAATCTATATTATGTTGTTTGTTTCAAACATAAAATTGTATCTTTACAAGGTATGATAGTTGTTTATCCCGTTTTTTTATGGGCTTTAGTTGCGGTTACAATTCCAATTATCATCCATTTATTTAATTTTAAAAAATACAAAAAGGTATATTTTACCAACGTTCGTTTTTTAAAAGAATTACAACATCAAAGCAAAGCAAAATCACGCCTTAAAGAAATTTTAATTTTAATAGCACGCTGTTTAACACTAGCTTGTTTGATATTGGCATTTGCGCAGCCTGTAATTCCATCTGCTGATTCTAAAACTTTAAATACGGGCGCAAAAGCCATTAGCATTTATATTGATAATTCGTTTAGCATGGAAAATGTAAACAAACAAGGTGCTTTGTTAGATGTTGCAAAAAACCATGCGAAGGAAATTATTAAAGCATTTGGCAGCATAGATAAGTTTCAATTAATTACCAATGATTTTGAAGGCAAACACCAACGTTTTTTAAGTAAAGAAGATGCCTTAAGTATTATTGATGAATTAAAAATTTCTTCTTTGGTTAGATTGTTAAGCGATGTTGTAAAGCGTCAGGAAGAGTTTTTAAATACTTCTAACCTCACAAACAAAAAAATTTATATAGTATCCGACGCTCAAAAATCAACGTTTAATATCGAAAATTTAAAACCTGATACTGCTATTAAAGCAACTTTAATTCCGCTTCAAGCCAACCAAATAAACAATGTGTACATTGACAGTTGTTGGTTCGAAAGCCCCTTACAGCAAAAAGGTTTTATTCAAAAACTGCACGCCACACTTATAAATAATGGAAACACTGCTATTGATGCGGGTTCTGCAAAATTATTTTTAAATAATCAACAGTTAGCCCTATCCTCTTTTAGTTTAGACGCCAACTCTAAAACCGAAATAGTATTTACGTTTGAATGTAAACGAAGCGGCTTTAATTATGGCTCCATAAAAATTGAAGATTATCCCATTACATTTGACGATGAATTATTTTTTGCCTTTAATTCAAAAGTAAATGTTGCCGTAACGCTTATTACTGGTAAAGACATAAAAGAGAACAACGCGTTAGAAACACTTTTTAAAAACGACAGTTTGTTTAAATTAAATTTATTTAATGAACAAACCATTGATTACAGTGCCTTTAAAACAAGCGATGTTATTGTTTTAAATCAATTGTCAGACATTAGTTCCGGCTTACTTTCAGAGTTGAATAAGTTTACAAATCAAGGTGGTGCCATCGTTATTATTCCCGCTCCATTTATAAACACCATAAATTACAATCAGGCATTAACAACACTGCAATTACCAACTATTAGCAGTTTAGATACTACTACTATAAAAATTGATAAAATAGAGTTGGCTTCTAAATTTTATACCGGCGTGTTTGATAAAGTAGAAGAGCGCCTAAACCTGCCACAAATTAATAAACATTATAAGCTAGTAAAAACAAATACTGCAAAATTTGAAACTATTTTGAAATTACAAACAGGGGAAGCATTTTTTGGAATGAGTGCAAACGCGAATGCATTATCCTATTTATTTACGTCGCCATTTACTATAAATGCTACAAATTTTAGTAAACACGCGTTATTTGTACCAACCTTTTATCGCATTTGTTTTAGCAGTTTAAAAAGTAGTCCGTTATTTTATCAAACCAATAGTAATGTAGTAATTAATTTAAAAAACGATGCTGTGGCTTCAGAACAACCGCCACACATAAAACAGCTAAATTCAACTTTAGACATTATACCCGAAACCCGAACCATAAACAATGCACTGTTTTTATACACACGCAACCAAATTACAACAAATGGTTTTTACGAAGTACTTAAAAATAATATTCCCGTACTACCTTTAGCCTTTAATTTCAGTAGAAAAGAATCTAACCTAACGTGCTACAACTTTGCAGAATTAGAGAAACTAATTTCAGAAAAAGGCTCAAAAAATATTAGTTTAATCGAAGATTCTCAATCCGATATTTCTAAACAAATTTTACAGGAAGCCGACGGTAAAAAATTATGGAAATTATTTATACTTTTAGCATTACTTTTTATAGCCATTGAAATTTCACTTTTAAGACTTTTAAAATAAATGAGCATATTATTAAAACAAGTTAAAATTATTTCGTCGGCAAGTATGTTACACGAAAAGATAATGGACATTTTAATTGAAAACGGAAAAATTTCAGAAATAAAAAAATCTATTTCGCCAAAAACCAACACAAAAATTATTGACGAAAAAGATATATGCGTTTCTGTAGGTTGGATAGACATGCAAGCCACTAGCGGCGACCCGGGCTTTGAAAACAAAGAAACACTAAGCAGCTTAATAAAATGTGCCGCAAGTGGAGGTTTTACGGGTGTTTGTGTACACAGTAATAATAATCCCCAATTACACTCCAAATCACAAATAGAATATATTGTAAATAATACACAAAATAAAATTGTAAACGTTTATCCTTTTGGCACTGTTACTGTAAACGCTAATGGAAAAGATATTGCCGAAATGTACGACATGCAACAGTCGGGTGCAATAGCGTTTAGCGATTACAAACACCCCATTAAAGATGCGGGCACAGTAATGCGAGCACTGCAATATTCTGAAAATATAAATTCGTTTATTATTACGCATTGTAACGATGAAAGTATTTCAGCAGGCGGGCAAATGAACGAAGGCGAAACCTCAACGGCATTAGGCTTAAAAGGCATGCCTGCCTTGGCCGAAGAATTAATGGTGGAACGTAATATTTCTATCTTAAATGCAACTGGCGGTAAATTGCACATACCTGCCATTAGCACAAAAGGAAGCGTTGATTTAATTAAAAAAGCGAAAACTAACGGTTTGCAACTTAGCTGTGGGGTAGCCGCTGTAAACCTGCTGTTGGACGATACGGTTTTAAAAGAATTTGACACCAACTATAAATTAGACCCGCCCTTACGCACCAAAAAAGATGTGCATGCACTGCGCAACGCTATTGAAAGTGGCATTATTGATGTAATTGTAAGCGACCATTTAGCGCAAGATACAGAAAGCAAAGAATTGGAATTTGATTTAGCCGATGCAGGCATTATTAATTTACAAACTGCCTTTAATTGTGCCTTGGAGGGTTTAAACCAAAATAAAATTGAATTTATAATTACGGCTTTAACTTACAACCCGCGTTTAATTTTAGGCTTGCCACAACACCATATTGAAGAAGGTGCGGATGCCAACCTTACTATATTTTCATTAAAAGCCGAAAGTACATTAACCGAAAAAACAAACTATTCAAAATCAAACAACTCTCCTTTTTTTAATAAAAAAATGCAGGGCAAAGTAATTGGCGTAATTAATGGCACTAAAAGTTTTTTTAATTAAATTAACAAAAATTAATTACAAATACATAAAACAGATAGGTTGTGCCAAGCGAGTAATTTGTGAACATAGTCGCAGATATTCCTTAAACAAAAAATATTTTGGTAGATATAAGAAATGATTTGGAGTAAACTTAAAAAGACAATAAAGGAGAAGTTTTCGGATAAACTAAAAAAGGAAATCGACTTTTTTATGACAGAATATGGAGAAAACTCTGGCGAAGGGCGTGCGTGGATAACAATTAAAGGAAAAGAAATTGTGAACTTTTCAACTGCATAATCCTATATTCATTTCGGACAACCATGGAACGAGCTTACCAAAGACGGTAGATAGGCACGGCATGCAAAAGTTAATGATAAACTTGGAACTGAAGGTTTGTTAATAGAAAAAGGTGAATTTTCGAGCGGCGATTTTAGTGATTGCTGTTATAACTATCTCGACTTAAATATTATTGACGCTCAATCAAGTGAACATCCAATAATTAGAATGCTTGCCACATTAGACAAGCAGACGGTAAAAGAAAATTAATCGACTGGGTTGAGACAGAAAAAAATCTTTTGGTAAAATATTTTATTTCGTACAGACTTCAAAAAGAAAAGAATCTACCATGTAAAACGTGACGCAATATTCAAAATATAAGACAACGAAGTATTGGAAGCAATTAACACCGAACATAAGACGCTAGAAAAAAATCAAGACCTTATAATCAAGACAAATAGCGACTACGTTATTGGTTCTTTGATTAAAAAAATATTCGATAACAATGGGACAGTTAAACGAACTTAAAAATAACTTTGAGTGTAGACATTTAAGCAAAGGTTATCACTGTGTTGTTACAATTTATAAAGGCAATTTTTTGTGGATTAACGCTCAAATACATAACTTGGACTTAACAAAAATTGACGCCTACTTGCTATCCGAACAATTTATAGAGATATTAGAGCGTTAAAACAATTGGGAATTCCAATTATAACAGTTTGCATTTACTAATTTTTGCGTTACTAAAATTGAATATACTAACAAGAAAAACAACGCTACAGGTAGGTTGATTGTGCCTTTTGCCTTATTAGGTACACAAGAGAATTGGTTGTTGCTGACCTGGTGCCTCTTGCGCAAAGAGTTTCGGTTTTTTCGTTTAGATATGATTAAAAATTTGGAAGTTTTTACCGACAAATTTAACCCGCACAAAACGACCTTACAAGAATTTTTTGACAAACTTTGCTGATTTATTTTATACCCATAACATAGGGCTGTGATGAAAGCTTTTTACCTTTGTTGAAAACTTAAAAAATGAATTTACAAAATTTAATTACAAATTATGCCGACTACAATTTGTGGGCAAACCAACAATTCGAAAATTGGTTATCTAAAAAACCTATTGAACAACTTAACAGGGAGGTGCCATCCAGCTTTTCAAGCATCGTTAAAACTTTAAATCATATTTGGGCGACAGAAGAATATTGGTTTTCCATTATTACCATAAAAACAGATTTTGAAAACCGTTTTGGTATACAAGACTTTAAAACAGATGAAATTTTTAAAGGATTAATTAATAGATCGACTCTGTTGGCAAATGCTATAAAATCATTTACCGAAGTTGAATTGATAGAAAAAATAAAAGTGGTAAGCCCATGGTTTAAAAGCAACCAACCCCGTTACGAATATTTACAGCATTTGATTAATCATGGCACATACCACAGGGGGCAAATTGTAACTATTGCTAGAAACATTGGTATTACTGATGCACCAATGACAGATTATAATTCTTTTAATGTTATGAAGGATAATAAATAGAGTTATTATCATAGTGGCAACTAAGTTTAAAAATTAATGCAAAAAAAATAATAGTTTAAAACCATCTGTTTGGCTTGTTTATTATAAAAAGGCATCCGGCAGCCCTTCTCTAACTTGGAGCCAGGCAGTTAACGAAGCCCTTTGCTTTGACTGGATTGACATTACAGCGAAAGCAATAGACAATGAAAAGTACATTCAGTTTTTCTGCAAACGAAAACCTAATAGTGTTTGTCGAAAATAAATAAATAAAAAATTAAGCGACTAAGTAATGAAGGGCTAATTGCTAAAACGGGTTACGAAAGTATTGAAATAGCAAAACAAAATGGTTTGTTGATAATTTTAGATGATGTTAAAGAATTAATAATATTTAAAAATCTAGAAAAAGAATTTAAAACTAAAAAAGGGTCAAAAACCTTTTTTTAAGTTTAAGCAAATCTGTACAAAAAAACATTTTGCATCGGCTTGTGCTTGTCAAAAGCCCCGAAACCAGTCAGAAACGGATTAGTCAAATAGCAGAATTTGCCGCCCAAAAATTAAACCCGAAACAATTTTAAGTTTATATTCGTTATTTTTAACCACTAAGTTACTAAGAAACATAAAGGTTGTTTTTTCTTAGTGTAAATTTTGTGTCCTACGTATTTTTGTGGTTTTTGTTTTAGAAATCGTTACTTAACTGATTAGTTGTTTTTTGTAAAATTTCAAAAGCATTTTCCGCCATTAAATTTTCTTTATCTAAAGTTGGGTTAATTTCTACCATTTCAAAACACACAATTTTTTTACTGCGCATAATGTAATAAATTAAATTACCGGCTTCTTTTTCGGTAATTCCGTTTGGCACGGGTGTTCCGGTTCCACTACTAATGCGACTATCCATGCTATCCACATCAAAACTTACATAAATTAAATCGCAATGGTCTAAATAATTTAAACTATCAATAGCCACACGCTCAACTGCCTTTTTACGTATTTCTTGTAAATTAATTACACGTATTTTATTTTTTTTAATCAAATATTCCTCTTGTGGTTCAATATCGCGCAAAGCAATAAATACTAAATCACCGTAATTAATTTTAGGCATAATTCCACCTAAATTTTTTAGTTTTTCCCAGTATTCAACTGTTTCATCGTCGGGTTTATTTTGCTGGCGTTCTTTATTATCTTCACCTAAAACACAACTAAGCGGCATACCGTGCATATTACCGCTTGGTGTAGTGTAAGGGCTGTGCATATCGGCATGGGCATCAATCCAAATTACACCCAAGCGCTTTTCGGGGTACGCCATACGTATGCCACTTATCGTTCCTAACGCAGAACTATGATCGCCGGCCAATACAATAGGTACTTGCTCTGCCTTTAAAGTTTTTTGAATTTCTTTGCTAATTCGGTCATTTAAATTGTAAATACCTTTAATACGTTTTGCATAATCGTGCACTACAGGCTCCAACAAAAGGTTGTTTTCGTTAGGTATTTCAACAGATTTGTAACGTTTAAAAAAGGCAGATCCAAAATCTAAAGCCGCTATTTTAATAGCATCAACGCCCATACTGCTTCCTCGTGTGCCCGCCCCTATTTCACTTTTTACCTCAATAATTTTAATTGGTTTAATCATATTCTTAATAATAATTTAATGTTTACTTACCTTACTTTGCCAAAGTAAATTACTTACATTTGCTAAAAAATTAGCAAGTAACTCACTTACATCTACTATAAATGAAAAATTCATATTCAAACTTAATTAACCAAACGTTTAACTTCCCCCAAGAAGGATTTGAAGTAAAAGACGATGAACTGTACTTTAACGACATATCTTTAATGGATATTATAAAACAATATGGCACACCGCTTCGTATTTCATATTTGCCTAAAATAACCTCGCAAATACAAAAAGCTAAGCGCCAATTTAAAGTAGCAATGGCAAAAGTTGACTATAAAGCCAAGTATTTTTATTGTTATTGCACAAAAAGCTCGCATTTTAGCTTTGTTTTAGACGAAGTGCTAAAAAACGAGGTTCATATAGAAACATCGAGCGCGTTTGACATACAAATTCTCAAAGAGCAATACCAAAAAAAGGCACTTACCAAAGATACATATATTATTTGTAATGGCTATAAACGCGATTTATATAAGCAAAATATTTGCGATTTTATTAACGATGGCTTTAATATAATACCCGTTTTAGACCATTTGGATGAGATAGATTATTACAAAAAACACGCAAAAGTAGATAAGGTAAATTTAGGCATTAGAATTAGTACCGAAGAGGAGCCCTCATTTCTGTTTTACTCATCTCGCCTTGGCATTCGCAGTAGCGAAATTATGGGCTTATATAACGATAAAATAAAAAACAACCCGAAATTTGATTTAAAACTATTGCATTTTTTTATAAATACCGGCATTAAGGATACTATTTATTATTGGACCGAATTAACCAAATGTCTTCAAATTTATAAGGAATTACGCGAAGTTTGTCCTACTTTAGATTCGCTAAACATTGGCGGTGGTATGCCTATTAAAAACTCGTTAGCATTTGAATACGATTACGAATACATGATTGAAGAAATTGTATCGCAAATACAAGCTTTTTGTGAGCAAAACGAAATTCCGGAGCCTAATATTTTTACCGAATTTGGAAGTTATACGGTTGGTGAAAGTGGAGCGACTTTGTACTCGGTAGTTGACCAAAAACAGCAAAACGACCGCGAAACCTGGTATTTTATTGATAGTAGTTTTATAACGACGTTGCCCGATACTTGGGGCATTAATCAACGCTTTATTTTATTAGCTATAAATAATTGGGAAAAACCTTACATCCCTACTAATCTAGGCGGTATGACTTGCGACAGTATGGATTATTACAATGCCGAGGCCCATACAAACCAAGTGTTTTTACCTAAGATTGAAAAAAATCAAAAAGAAATTCAATACCTTGGTTTTTTTCATACAGGAGCTTATCAAGAGGCTCTAAGCGGATACGGCGGTACACAACACTGTTTAATTCCTGCACCAAAACACGTGTTAATTGATAGAGATGAAGATGGCGAAATTACAACGCGTTTGTTTGCTAAAGAACAGAGTTACAAAAGTATGTTGAAGATTTTGGGGTATTAGTTCGTCATTGCGAGGTTTTTTGTCAAAACCATATAATGCAAATAAATGTACGATTGCTTTATTCGTCGCAATAACGCAAATATTTCAGATAATAGAATTATCTGAAATATACCGCCCCTCCCATACTATCTACACTTGCTCCGGTAACAGACTTTAAAGTATTAATTTTATTATTAAGCCTTAAATAACCCAAAAACGCAAAAATTAATGCTTCTTTAAAATTAATTAATTCGTTTGGTGGAATAACTAATTTGCATTTAGTTTTTTGTTTTATGCTTTCAATTAAGTAGCTGTTAAATGCTCCGCCACCGGTAATCAATACGTTTTTAATGGTGTTATTATTTAAATCGTTTGCTATAATTTGCGCAATATGTTCAACGGATGTGGCAAGTAAGTTTTTTACATCCCTTTTATTTTCTACAAAAAAAGGTAAAATGGTTTTTTCAAACCACTCTCTTCCCAAACTTTTAGCACCTGTTTTTTGATAAAAATTTAAGTTATTTAATTGCACTAATAAATTCTCATCTACCCTACCCGCTTTGGCTAAATTGCCATTTTCATCATAAACATGTCCCATTTTTTCAGCTAAAAAATTAAGTAACATGTTCGCTTCACAAATATCGTAGGCTACCCTTTTATCTTCAAAATTTTTATAGGATATGTTTGCAATTCCGCCAATATTTAAACAGGCATCGTAATTAGCAAATAATAATTCATCTCCAATTGGCACAAGCGGAGCGCCTTGACCACCAAGAGCTACGTCTAAATTTCTAAAATCGCAAACGGTTGTAAGCCCTGTTTTTGCCGCTATGGTAGCCCCGCAGCCTATTTGGGTGCTAAACCCTAATTGCGGGCTATGAAAAACTGTGTGTCCATGGCTTGCAATAGCATTGGGTTTTAAATTAGTATCGTTTAAAAATAAATTTATTTGCTCGGCAATAAATTCGCCATATAAACTATTTAATTTAAAATATTGCTCGGCTGTAGCGTTTGTTACATCTGTTAAACGTTGTTTCCAAACATCTGTATAGCTTAAAGTTTGAGCTTTAATAATTTTATAATTGTGTTTGTTGTCTATTGTTTCAAACTCACATAATGCCAAATCTAATCCGTCTAAGGATGTACCACTCATTACACCTACAATTAATTGTTTGTTTGTCATTTTTAATTTTAAACAATAAGTTTTTTGGTTTGTTGAAATCCTATATATTTGTACAAAACTACTACTAATATTAAAACATATATACTATGCACTTTGAACTTACCGAAGAACATTTAATGATTCAAAAAGCAGCACGCGAATTTGCACAAAACGAACTAAAACCGGGTGTAATTGAGCGCGATGAACAGCAAAAATTTCCTACCGAATTTGTAAAAAAAATGGGGGAGTTAGGTTTTATGGGAATGATGGTTGACCCTAAATACGGTGGCGGCGGCATGGATGCCATTAGCTACGTGTTGGCAATGGAAGAAATTAGCAAAGTAGATGCCAGTTGCAGTGTAATTATGAGCGTAAACAACAGTTTAGTGTGTTGGGGTTTAGAGCAATTTGGAACTGAAGAACAAAAACAAAAATATTTAGTGCCATTAGCCAAAGGTGAAATTATTGGTGCCTTTTGTTTAAGTGAGCCAGAAGCCGGTAGCGATGCCACGTCGCAAAAAACTACAGGTATAGATAAAGGTGATTATTATTTAGTTAACGGAACAAAAAATTGGATTACCAATGGAAACAGTGCGTCGGTTTATTTAGTAATGGTACAAACCAGTGTAGAATTAGGTCACAAAGGCATTAACTGTTTAATTATAGAAAAAGGGATGCCGGGTTTTGAAATAGGACCTAAAGAGAATAAAATGGGTATTAGGGCTAGCGATACTCATAGCTTAATGTTTACTGATGTTAAAGTTCCAAAGACTAACCGCATTGGTGATGAGGGTTTTGGTTTTAAATTTGCAATGAAAGTATTAACCGGTGGTCGAATTGGTATTGCTTCGCAAGCATTAGGTATTGCGAGCGGTGCTTACGAATTAGCTTTGCAATATAGTAAAGAGCGCAAAGCTTTTGGTAAAGAAATTAGCAAACATCAAATCATTCAATTTAAATTAGCCGATATGGCTACAAAAATTGAAGCCGCACGTTTATTGATATACCGTTCAGCATGGTTAAAAGATAACCATTTACCAATGGATAAAGAAAGCGCCATGGCAAAAGTTTTTGCCAGCGAAACTGCAATGTGGGTTACTACCGAAGCCGTTCAAATACACGGTGGTTACGGTTATGTAAAAGAATACCATGTAGAGCGCTTAATGCGGGATGCAAAAATAACTCAAATTTATGAGGGTACAAGCGAGGTGCAGAGGATTGTAATTTCAAGGCAAATTTTAGCGTAAAAATTTATTTTTCAGCTTTCAAAATCTCATAAAACAGAGTTATTATCATTTTTTAAACAATTTAAATTATTGAATCAGTAGTTTAAATGAGTAAATAGTTTCTTTTTAGGACTTGTTATGTTTAGTTTTACTAAAAATTACAATCATGAAAAAAATTATCTTTCCATTTATCTTATTATTAAGTTTATTGATATCTAAGATAAACGCACAAAAAACATTAAAAGATTCATTAGAAGGTTTTAGCGAAAAGCATGCTTGGGAACATACAGATAATTTAAAATCTTTAGAAGAAAAAAATGCTTTTTATGAAAATATAAAACGTAATTGGCTTAAAAGAAAATACAATTTATTGCCCCCCTCTGCCGGCAATAATACACAACCTACTAATAATCTTAAGCCCATAGGAGGTTCAAATAGCACAATGCAAGGTCCGCAACCAGCTAATTGTACTAATATTGATTTTGAATCTAATAATACATCAGGTTGGATAACTACTGGTTTTACACAAATTGTAAGTGGCGCCGGTTTAGATCCAAATTGTGGTTTTCCACAAGTTTATCCGGGTGGCAACTCTTCTTTAAAAATTAGTGGTGATTGGACAGTACCTGGTTCAGGAGCTTGTTTTTGTACATCCAGTACAGCTGGAGGTAATTTTTGTAATTCTCAAGCATCAAGAGTAATTTCTGTTGCTCCCGGTAATACACAACTTCAATTACATTATGCAATGGTGGTTTATAACTTTCCCCATTCCGCTTCTGATTGTGCCTATATTGAGGTATCTATCTTAAACTCATCAGGTGTTCAATTGGCTTGCCCTTATTTTAAAGTAAGTTATTATAACAACGCTTTTTTTGGTGTAGCCGGTGTTACATCTTCTGTTTCGGCTAGCCCTATAAGTGGTTGTACCGGAAATTACAATGCAACTTACCTTAATTGGCAAACGGTTAATGCCGATTTATCTCCTTATGTTGGACAAAATGTTACTTTAATTGCAAAAGTTAGATGGTGTCAATACCAATGCGACTGGGCATATGCATACATTGATGCCGATTGTTTAAACTCAACTTATAATTTAACTCCTGTTTGTCCGGGTATTAATGCATGTGCTCCTGCGGGTTTTGCAACCTATACTTGGAGTATACCTGGCGGTGGTTCTGCTACCGGACAATGTATAACTCCTACAAATAACGGTATTTACACAGTTACGGCCGCTCCAAGCATTACGTGTTCGCCTTTACAAACTATGACTTTAAGTGTTGTGGGTGGCTTTACGCCAACTGTAAATTCAAATAATGTAAGTTGTAATGGTTTAACAAACGGTTCGGCAACCGTAACTAGCATTGGGGCTGGCCCTTATACTTACACATGGTTGCCTACAGGGGGAAGTGCCTCCGTCGCCGCAGGTTTGGCAGTCGGTAATTACTCGGTTAAAGTAACTGATGGCAGTTGTACCATTACAAAAACATTTACTATTACTCAACCTACATTATTAAATTTAGTCGCCGCTCAAACCACAAGTGTTGTGTGTTTAAATGGCAATAATGGTGTAGCCACTGCTACTGCTTCGGGTGGAACAACTCCGTATGCTTATCTTTGGACACCCTCAGGCAGTACTTCTTCAGTTTCTGCAAATTTAATTGCAGGTAATTATAACGTGCAGGTAACAGATGCAAATGGTTGTGTAAAAACAGCTACTGCCACAATCATTCAACCCGGTCTTGCCTTTTTAACCTTAGCAAACACTTCGGTTACTTGTAAAAATGGTAGTAATGGTACTGCAAGCGTTGCTACTGTGCCTGTAGCTAATACTGCTCCT